>NZ_JBQGCX010000339.1:0-6753 GCF_052038725.1 Actinosynnema sp. | reverse complement strand
GTCGGTGGCGGTGGCCTGGCCGGTGACGGCCCAGTCCGGGAACCCGCCGTAGAGCGCGTGGTACATCCCGGTCTGCCCGCCCTGCTCGCCCGCGGCCTCGGCGGCGCGGGCGGCGAGCGGGGCCAGCGGGTGGACGTCGAGCGGGAAGTTGCGGGTGGCGAAGGTGATCCGGCCCCGGTAGTCCTCCTCCAGCTGCTTGGTGATGCCGGAGTAGTAGGACGCGCAGGCGGGGCACTGGTAGTCGAGGAACTCCACCAGGGTCACCCGGTTACCCTCCACCGCGGACAGCGTGTGCGCGTCGGCGGGCAGCAGCCTGGACTGGTCGGCGCTCCCGCCGGAGGAGCGGTTGACCACCAAAACGCCGCCGATCACCAGGACCGCGACGAGCGCGACGACCCCGGTGAGGACGGCGTTGAGCGAGGGTCCGCGCCCGGTGGTGACGGGGTTGGACCTGCGCGGCTGTGGCGTTCGTGACATCGGGTTCGCCTCCGGTCGTTCGGACGGGCTGTTCGCCCAGTTGGTCGGTGGGAGCGTGGGGAAGTTCCGGGAAGTGCCCGGAACTTTCCGAGCCGTCTGGACGACCGGTGGGACATGAGGGTTGACAGGGCCGCCGCGCTGGCAGGCGGTCTGGCGGTGCTGTGCGTCACGGCCGTGGTGCTGGCCGCCGGGGACGTGCACGGGGTGCTGGGCGACCGCGATCCGGGCCGGGTGGCCGGGTGGCTGCTCGGGGTGGTGCGGCTGGTCGCGGACGGCGCGGGGTCGGTGACGGCGGGCGCGCTGGCGTTCGCGGCGTTCGTGGCGCCGGGCAGGCGGGACGGGAAGCTGACCGCCGACGCGTACGCGGCGCTGCGGCTGGCGGCGCTGGCGTCCCCGGTGTGGCTGGTGGCGGCGCTGGCCGCGGTGCCGCTGGCGGCCGGTGACGCCTCGGGGCAGCCGCAGTCGGTGGTGTGGGCCAACCTCGCGGGGCTGGTCGACGCGACCGACGAGCCGAAGGCGTGGCTGGTGACGGCGGTGGTGGTGGCGGTCGTGGTGTGGGGCACGCGGGTGACGCTGACCTGGCCGACGACGGTGACCTGGCTGGCGCTGTCGGTGCTGGCGCTGCTGCCGCCGGTGGTGATGGGGCACGTGTCGGGGGGCGCGTGGCACGACGTGGCGACGAACGCGGTGCTGTGGCACGTCCCGGCGGCGGCCGTGTGGGTGGGGTCGCTGGTGGCGCTGCGCTCGTTCCTGTGGCGCGGCGGGCCGGACCGCGAGCGGGTGCTGGGCCGGTGCCGGCGGGTGACGGCGGTGTGCCTGGTCGTGGTGGCGCTGAGCGGGTCGGTCGCGGGGCTGGCGCTGGCGACGCCGTCCGGGCTGCTGTCCGGGTTCGGGGCGCTGCTGGGCTTGAAGCTGTTGGTGTGCGCGCTGGTGCTGGGCTCGCGCGGCCGGGTGGCAGGCACGCGGTGGGGCGCGCGGTGGCCGCTGGCCGTCGAGGTGGTGGCGCTGGGCGTGGCCATGGGCGCCTCGGCGGGGCTGGCGCACCTGGTGCCGCCGCGGTGGACGTCGACGCGGCCGTCGGCGCAGGAGACCGTGCTGGGGTACGAGCTCCCTGCGGGGCCGGGGTTCTCCGAGATCGTGGTGGGCTGGCGGTTCGACCTGGTGATCGGGTTGGGCGCGGTGCTGGCGGCGCTGCTCTACCTGCGCGGGGTGCGGGTGCTGCGGCGGCGCGGGGACGCGTGGCCCGCGCACCGGGTCGCGGCGTGGCTGGGCGGGTGCCTGGTGCTGCTGCTGGCGACCTCGTCCGGGGTCGGCCGGTACGCGCCCGCGATGTTCAGCGCGCACATGGTGGCGCACATGTCGTTGAACATGCTGGCCCCGGTGCTGCTGGTGCTGGGCGGTCCGGTGACGCTGGCGCTGCGCGCGCTGCCGCCGGGGCCGCGCGCGTGGGTGGTGGCGCTGCTGCACTGCCGGTGGACGCGGATCGTCTCGCACCCCGCGTTCGCGGCGGTCGTGTTCGTCGCCTCGTTCTACGCGCTGTACTTCTCGCCGCTGTTCGGCGAGGCCGTGGGGCGGCACTGGGCGCACGTGCTGATGAACGTCCACTTCCTGATGACCGGGTACGTCTTCTACTGGCTGGTGATCGGCGTCGACCGGCCGCCGAGGCCGCTGCCGCACCTGGCGCGGCTGGGGATGCTGTTCGCGGTGATGCCGTTCCACGCGTTCTTCGGCGTGATCCTGATGAACGGTCAGTCGGTGATCGCCGAGGCGCACTACCGGGAGGTGGCGCTGTCCTGGTTGCCGGACCTGATGGCGGACCAGCGGCTCGGCGGCGGGATCGCCTGGGCCACCGGGGAGATCCCGATGCTGGTGGTGGTGATCGCGCTGATGGCGCAGTGGGCGGCGGCCGACCGCAAGGAGGCGGTGCGGATGGACCGGCGCGACGACAACGACGAGGACGAGCGGCTGGCCGCGTACAACGCGATGCTGGCGGAGCTGTCCGAGCGGCGTTGAGGCACGACCGCGCCGGGGTCGGTCCGGCGCGCTTTTCCGCGGGGACTTCGAGGAAGCAGTGATGAGCGCAGCGGTGGCGGTGGCGGGCGGGCCGGTGGAGCTGGCGGTGTCCGGGATGACGTGCGCGGCGTGCGCGACGCGCGTGGAGCGCAAGCTGAACAAGCTGGACGGCGTGCGGGCGTCGGTGAACTACGCGACCGAGCGGGCGGTGGTGCACCTGCCCGAGGGGATGGACGCGCGGGACGCGGTGGAGGTCGTGCGCAAGGCCGGGTACGACGCGCGGGTGCGGCGGCGGGCCGAGGACGACCGGGCCGGGCACACGGCGGCGGTGAACGACCTGCGGCGCAGGCTCGTGGTGGCGGCGGTGCTGGCGATCCCGCTGGGGAACCTGTCGATCAGCCTGGCGCTGGCGCCGTCGCTGCGGTTCACCGGGTGGGAGGCGCTGTGCGCGCTGCTGGCGGTGCCGGTGGTGTTCTACTCGGCGTGGCCGTTCCACCGGGCGGCGGCGCGGACGTTGCGGCACGGGTCGTCGAGCATGGACACGCTGGTGTCGATCGGGGTGCTGGCGTCGTTCGGGTGGGCGGTGTGGTCGATGCTGGCCGGGTCGTCGGGGCCGGGCTACTGGCTCGGGTTCGGGGTGACCGACGGCGGCGCGGACGCGGTGTACCTGGACGTGGCGGCCGGGGTGACCACCTTCCTCCTGGCGGGGCGGTACTTCGAGACGCGGTCGCGGCGCAACGCGGTGGGGTTGCTGACGGCGTTGGCGGACCTGGCGGCGAAGGACGCGCGGGTGCTGCGGGACGGGGTGGAGCACGCGGTGCCCGCGGCGCTGCTGGAGGTGGGCGAGCTGTTCGTCGTGCGCCCCGGTGAGGCGCTGCCCGCGGACGGGGTCGTGGTCGAGGGTGCGTCCGCTGTGGACGCTTCGGCGATGACCGGCGAGTCGGCGCCGGTGGAGGTGGCCGAGGGGTCGCGGGTGGTCGGCGGGACGGTGAACCGGACCGGGCGGGTCGTGGTGCGGGCCACCGAGGTCGGGGCGAACACGCAGCTGGCGCAGATGAGCGCGCTGGCCGAGCAGGCGGCGCAGCGCAAGGCCGGGGTGCAGCGGCTGGTGGACCGGGTGTGCGCGGTGTTCGTGCCGGTGGTGCTGGTGATCTCGCTGGCGACCCTGCTGGGCTGGTTGGCGACCGGGCACACCGCGCGCGAGGCGTTCACGTCGGCGGTGGCGGTGCTGATCATCGCGTGCCCGTGCGCGCTGGGGCTGGCGACGCCGACCGCGCTGATGGTCGGGGTGGCGCGGGCGGCCGGGCTGGGGGTGCTGGTGAAGGGGCCTCGGGCGCTGGAGGCGACGCGGGCGGTGGACACCGTGGTGCTGGACAAGACCGGGACGGTGACGACGGGGCGGATGTCGGTGGTGGCGTCGGTCGGGTTCGGCGGGGCGTCGCCGGGTGAGGCGCTGCGGTGGGCCGGGGCGGTGGAGTCGGCGTCGGAGCACCCGATCGCGGTGGCGATCGCGGCGGGTGGGGGTTTTCCCGCGGTGCGGGGGTTCGAGGCGCTGGTGGGGGCGGGCGCGCGCGGCGAGGTGGAGGGCGCGGAGGTGGTCGTCGGGTCGGCGGCGCTGATGGCCGAGCTGGGTGTGAGCGTGCCGGAGCGGGCGGGGGCGTGGCTCGCCTCGCTGGGGGCGGCGACCGGGGTGCTGGTGGCCAGGGGCGGTGGGTTGGTCGGCGGGATCGCGGTGCGCGACTCGGTGCGGCCGTCGGCGGCGTCGGCGGTGGAGCGGTTGCACCGCATGGGTTTGCGGACCGTGCTGCTCACCGGGGACGGCGCCGCCGCGGCGCGGGCGGTGGCCGAGGAGATCGGGGTGCGGGAGGTGCGCGCCGAGGTGCGGCCGGCCGACAAGGCGGCCGTGGTGGAGGAGCTGCGGGCGGCCGGGAGGCGGGTGGCGGTGGTCGGCGACGGCGTGAACGACGGTCCGGCGCGGGCGTCGGCGGACCTGGGCATGGCGGTGGCGCGCGGCAGCGACGTGGCGGCGCAGGCGTCGGACGTGGTGCTGGTGCGGGAGGACCTGCACGCCGTGCCGGACGCGATCGAGCTGGCGGCGCGCACGCTGTCGACCATCCGGGGGAACCTGGTGTGGGCGTTCGGGTACAACGCGGCGGCGATCCCGCTGGCCGCGCTGGGGTTGCTGAACCCGCTGATCGCGGCGGCGGCGATGTCGCTGTCGTCGGTGCTGGTGGTGACGAACAGCCTGCGGTTGCGGAACTTCCGACCGGGGACCCGTTGAGCTCCGCTGTGGACCAGGTCACAGCGGGCCAGCTCGGCCGCGGGCCGTGCCGCCTTCCCGGTGCGATCGACCCGGCCAGGCAGGATCAGCGCGGTGGTCGGCGGGGTCGCGGTCAGCGCGCTCACGACGGCCGACGGCCGGGCGGGCGTGCAGCCGGTTCAGGTGGCTGGCCTGAACGACGACGGCAAGCAGGAGGTCGCGAGCGCGGTGCAGGCGGGCTTCGGCGGGAAGTACGACGGGACGGTCACCGGATTCCTCGGAGTCTGGTCACCCGACGACATCGACGTGGAAGCTGTCGCGTTCGAGGATGTGGGCCACGGCGCACCAGACGCCCAGCGCCCGGCCCGCCGCGCGGTTCCGGCTCCGGTCCAGGGGCGTCGACGAGAACGAGATCGCGTGCCGCCCCCGTTCCACGGGTTGTAGGCCGCATCGCCAGCAGCCGGTTCGCCTCGTACCGGTCGTCGCGGCGGACGCCCAGCTCCGGCACGATCCTGGACAGCGTGCGCCCGGACGCCTCGGCGCCGGGGATGATCTTGCCGGTGCCGCCGGGCCTGGTGCTCTGCGGGGACGTCTGCGCCAGGTGGATGTGGTCCGCGACGGCCCTCACGGGTGATCCAGGCGCCTTGGAGCAGGTCAGCACCGCGTCGACGTCGGTGAAGGTGCAGGCGCCGTTGTCGCGGCGCTGGGTGTCGACGTTGTAAGTGGAGGTGTCGCAGCAGGTCTTGTGGTCGAGCCGTCCAGCGGGACGCGGTCCACGCGCAGCCGGATCGGGGTGCTGTCCGGTGCGGGCTCCGGACGGACTTCTGGCCGGTGGTGGTGCGGGACTCGATCAGGGTGCGGGCCTGGTCGGGGGCGCCTGCGTCGGCCAGTGCGGTTGCCTGGACGCAACGGAGTTCCGCGCGGCTGATCCGGGTCCGCCGATGCGGCCCTGACCTCGTGGTGGATCTCCTCGGCCTCCTCGGCCCGGCCCACCGAGGCCATCGCGGTGCTGGCGCCCTCGGTGAAGTGCCACCACAGCCCTGGATCCGACTCGCGGTCCGCGGCGACCCTCCCCCTGACGCCGAAGTCCACCGCAGCCTGGTGCAGGCCCGCCTTGTGGCAGTGGTCCACCGCGGCAGGGGCTTCGCCGACCTGGCGACCAGCTCCGCCCTGCGGGCGTCGTGCAGGGCGGCGCGTTCCGCTGGCGGGAGGGCTTGGTAGTCGGCCGGGGAACGCGGGTCGTCCTCGACGCCGTCGCTGTCCACGCAGGACAGGTAAGGGGCACCGGGGACGGGTGGAGCGTCCAGCGGAGTGGTGCGGGTGGGGAGGATCTCCTTGAGGGACGGGGAGAGCTCCCCTTCGGGTTCGCCGATCAACGCGGCACGGACGGAGCCGAGCGTGGCCTGCGAGTTCGCGGCGCACGACCACCGGCTGTCACCTCGCCGGTGGTCGTGCCGGAGCGCGCGGGGGTTCGGGGTGGAAGATCGCTGAAAAGTTTTCCGGATTGACGACAGGCGGAGCTCACCATCGCTGTTGAGGGGTCTTGGCGCTCCGACAGAGGACCCCTTTGACCGCACTGGCGAGTTCCGAGTGGCGGAAACGGCGCTTTTGCCTCAGAACGCGACGCGGCGAACGGACTCCGGGTGCAGGACGAGGCGGTCCCAGTCCTGGGTGTGGATCTCGGCGAGATCGGATTCGCGGGTCGGGTCGGACAGGTCCCAGTAGCGGGTGGCCATGCGGGCGTAGAGGTCGCGGCCCGCGTTCGGCTCGATCGTGACGTGGCCGGTGACCTCGACCCAGCGCTCGCGCTCCTCGACGGGGGCGGCGACGATCAGCGAGGCGCGGGGGTCGCGGCGCAGGCGGCGGACCTTCAGGGCGTCCGGGGCGCTGATGAACTGGACCAGGCCGTCGTCGGTGAGGTCGAACCAGCTCGGGCGCGCCTGGGGCGGGGGCGGGCCCGCGGCGGGGGTGAGGAAGCCGTGGAGGGGGCGGGTGAGGAGCTC
>NZ_JBQGCX010000338.1:0-5975 GCF_052038725.1 Actinosynnema sp. | reverse complement strand
AACCGGGGCGGGCCCTCCCGCACGGCGGTGCGGAGCGGTGAGTGAACGCAGGGTGCTTTTCCCTGCGGTCACTCAGGCCTCCGCACCGCTAGGAGTGTTACTGCTGCTGGGCCTGCCACATCCAGTGGGCTTCCTCGAACTGCTTGGTGATCTCGATCAGCAGGTCCTGGGTGACCGGGTCCGGCTTGTCGGTCTCGTCGATGCGCTCGCGCATCCGCCCGATGAGGGCGGCGAGGGTGGTGACGACGGCCTTGACGACGTCGTCCTCCTTGAGCCAGCCGTCCGGGAACTCCGGCACCCCGGAGGACTCCGCCACGGTCTTCGCCTTGCCGTTGGGCGTGACGCCCAGGGCGGCGGCGCGCTCGGCCACCTGGTCGGCGTAGGTCCGCGCGGTGGTCACCAACTCGTCGAGCTGGAGGTGCACGCTGCGGAAGTTCTTGCCGACCACGTTCCAGTGCGCCTGCTTGGCGACCAGCGACAGGTCGACCAGGTCCACGAGGGTGGCCTGCAGGACGTGGCCGACCGCGTCCTTGGCCTCGTCCGACAGCGGACTGGTGATCGGGGACTTGCTCATGGCGTCCAGCTCCTCCTTCACACGGTGGCGTGTCACACGGTGGTGGTGAGGGCCACCTCGATGTTGCCTCGGGTCGCGTTGGAGTACGGGCAGACCTGGTGGGCGGTCTCGACGAGCTTGTGGGCCGCGGCCTGGTCGGCGCCGGGGATGTGCACGGCGAGCTCGACGGTCAGGCCGAAGCCGCCCTGGTCGTTGGGGCCGATGCCGACCTTGGCGGTGACCGTGGAGTCGGTGATGTCCGCCTTGGCCTGGCCGGCGACCCGCTTGAGCGCGCTGTGGAAGCAGGCCGCGTAGCCCGCCGCGAACAGCTGCTCGGGGTTGGTCTTGTCGCCGCCGGGGCCGCCGAGCTCCTTGGGCATGGCGAGCTGCTCGTCGATCACGCCGTCGGAGGACCGGACCTCGCCGTTGCGGCCGTCGCCCAGTGCGATCGCCTCGGCGGTGTACAGCACGTTCATGCTCGAGTCTCCTTAGAGCCGGTGACGGCGGGACGTCGTCGCCCCGCACTGGCGTCAACACCGGCGACCACGCGGTCTTACCCGGTCGTGCGGCAGCTCACTCTCCGCAGCGGGTGAGTACCCGCGCCGGACTGGATCAACCGGGGTGAGACCCGCGCCACCGCCCGATCCGGTCCGGCGCGGTCCGATCAGGACCTGCCGTCGAAGGCGGCGGCGATCCGGTCGCCGATCCCCTTGTCGATGTTGCGCCAGTACTCGAAGACGCGGCGCAGCACGGGCTCGGAGACGCCGTTGCCCGCGTGCGCGACGACGGTCTCGACGAGCCGGTCGCGCTGGGCGTCGTCCATGACCTCGCGCACGAGCGTGCCCGCCTGGCCCCAGTCGTCGTCCTCGGCGTGCAGCCGGTACGCGGAGCGCACGACGGCGTCCTCGACGCCGTAGGAGGTGGTGGCCTCGGACCCGACCGCCGCTGAGGCGTGCGGGCCGCCGTAGGAGTTGGGCGCGTACACCGGGTCGCTGGCGTTGCCGTAGCGCATCGCGCCGTCCTTGGCGTACGAGTCCACCCGCGACTTGGGCCGGTTCACCGGCAGCTGCGCGTAGTTCGCGCCGATGCGGTACCGGTGCGCGTCGGGGTAGGCGAAGATCCGGCCGAGCAGCATCTTGTCCGGGGAGGCCCCGATGCCGGGCACCAGGTTGGTGGGCTCGAACGCGGCCTGCTCGATCTCGGCGAAGTGGTCGGACGGGTTGCGGTCCAGCACCAGCTTGCCGACCTCGACGAGCGGGTAGTCGCCCTGCGGCCACACCTTGGTGAGGTCGAACGGGTTGAACCGGTAGCCCGCGGCGTCCTCGTACGGCATGACCTGCACGTGCAGCGTCCACGAGGGGAACTCGCCGCGCTCGATGGCGTGCCACAGGTCGGCGCGGTGCGCGTCGGCGTCCTCGCCCGCGATGCGGGCGGCCTCGTCCGAGGTGAGCGTCTCGACGCCCTGGTCGGTCTTGAAGTGGTACTTCACCCAGTGCCGCTCGCCCTCGGCGTTCTCCCACAGGTAGGTGTGCGAGCCGTACCCGTTCTGGTGGCGCCAGGTGCGCGGGATGCCCCGGTCGCCCATGAGCCAGGTGACCTGGTGGGCGGTCTCGGGCTGGAGGGTCCAGAAGTCCCACTGCATGTCGTGGTCGCGGCGGCCGGTGTCGACGCGGCGCTTCTGGGAGCGGATGAAGTCGGGGAACTTGATCGGGTCGCGCAGGAAGAACACCGGGGTGTTGTTGCCGACCAGGTCGTAGTTGCCCTGGCTGGTGTAGAGCTTGAGCGCGAAGCCCCTGGGGTCGCGCCAGGTGTCCGGGGAGCCCAGCTCGCCCGCGACGGTGGAGAAGCGCAGCAGCGCCTCGGTCTTCACGCCGGGCTGGAACAGGGCGGCCTTGGTGTAGCGGGAGACGTCGGCCGTGGTGGTGAAGTGGCCGAAAGCGCCCCCGCCCTTGGCGTGAACCACCCGTTCGGGGACGCGTTCCCGGTTGAACTGGGCGTTCTTCTCGATGAGGTAGTGGTCCTGGAGCAGGATCGGCCCGTTGGGGCCGAGGGTCAGCGAGTGGTCGTCGCTGGCGATCGGGATTCCCGCGTTGTTGGTGGTGGGACGTGCGTCGGTCACGGTGCTCGTCGCTCCTCTGGCGCTCGTCGGTCGGTCCGGTCCCCCTGGGTTCCCGCCCGTGCGGTGGGCGCAACCCACCCAACGCCCTTTTCTGGAGCAAGTCAAGAAAGTGAGTGGATAAAGATGTTGCCCGCGAGAGCGAGGATGTCCCGGTGAGCCTGAACGCCTACCGGTCCGTGCTGCGCACCCCCCAGGTCGTCCCGACCATGCTGGTCGTGCTGCTGGCGCGGATCCCGATCACCGGCGTCGGCATGACGTTGACCATGCACGTGCTGCTCGCCCTGGACCACGGCTACGCCGCCGCGGGCCTGGTCGGCATGGCCGCCACGGCGGGCAGCGCCATCGGGTCGCCGCTGCTCGGGCGGATGCTGGACCGGCGCGGGCTGCGCGCGGTGGTCGGCGTGTCGATCGTGGTGGAGGCCCTGTTCTGGCTCACCGCGCCGCTGCTGTCCTACCCGGTGCTGCTGGTGACCGCGTTCCTGTCCTCGCTGGCCGCGCTGCCGGTGATGAGCCTGGGCAGGCAGGCGCTGACCGCGCTGGTGCCGGAGAGCGGCAGGCGCACCGCGCTGGCGCTGGACTCGATGGCGGTGGAGCTGGCGTTCATGGCGGGCCCCGCGCTCGGCGTGTTCCTGGGCACCCACTTCACCGGGCGGCCCGCGATGTGGGTGATCGGCACGGCCGTGGTGCTGTCCGGGCTGCTGCTGTGGGTGGTGGACCCGCCGCTGCGGGCCGGTGGCGCCGCGCCCGGCGGGCAGGCCCCGCGCGGGTGGCTGGACCGGCGGCTGCTCGGGGTGCTGATCAGCGCGGGCGGGGCGACGTTCCTGCTGACCGGGGTGGAGCTCGCGACGGTGGCGCAGATGCGCGCTCAGGGCCTGACCGGGTGGACCGGGGCCGCGATCGTGGTGATGTGCGCGGCGTCGCTGGTCGGCGGGTTCTGGTACGGCGGGTTCGAGCGACCCGTGCCGGTCTGGGCGCTCATGGCCGGGATGGGGGTGCTCACCCTGCCGCTGGTGGTCGCCGGGGGCTCACCGTGGCTCCTGGGGGCCGCGCTGGCGCTGTCCAGCTTCCTGTGCGCGCCGACGCTGACGGCGACCGGCGAGGCGATCACGACGATGGCCCCGGAGGGGGCGCGCGGCACGGCGCTGGGCCTGCAGGGCACGGCGTTCACGCTCGGATCCGCGCTGGGCCAGCCGGTGGTCGGCTGGACGATCGACCGCGTGGGGCCGTCGACCGGGTTCGCGGTGGCGGCGCTGGGCTCGCTGGCGATCGCCGGGCTCGTGGTGCTGCTGGGCGTCCGGGGGCGGACGCCGGAGCCGGTGGCCGCGGGCTGAGCCCCGACCACCGGCGGCCAGGCCACCGGAAGCCGATCACCGGGGCCCGACCACCCGAGGGTGGCCTCCGCCTGGAGCGGGGCCACCCTGCGCGGCTCGATCAGGAGGGCTGGACGTTCTCAGCCTGCGGCCCCTTGGGACCCTGGGTCACCTCGAACGTGACCGCCTGGTTCTCCTCCAGGGACCGGTAGCCGGAGGCGTTGATCGCGGTGAAGTGCACGAACACGTCCGGCCCACCGCCGTCCTGCTCGATGAAACCGAAGCCCTTCTCGGCGTTGAACCACTTCACCTTGCCAGTTGCCACTGCCTTCTCCTCTGCCGTGAAACATGTCGAACAACCACCACACCGGCCGAACACTCCGGGGCGCGGGCGCGATCCTGCACAGGGCTGCCCCGCGTCGCTCGGCGACACGGCGCGACCCGCGCGGGCTTCCCCCGATCGTGGTTGCGGGCTGAGCCTAAAGCAGAACCGCCCGCTTGGCGCGCCCGCGCCACGCTCAAAGGCCCCGAAGAGCTTCGTACAACCGCTCCACACCCGGTCGCGCCGCCGCGTAGTGCGCCGCCGCGTCCGGGTCCGGCTCGTACCGCCGCTCCGGGACCACCAGGTCAGCGGTGCCCGCCAGCGAGTCCAGCTCGCCCAGCGAGCGCCACGCCAGCAGCGCCGCGCCCACCGCCGACCCGCCGGTGTCCTCCGTGATCTCCAGCGGCACGTCCAGCGCGGCGCACAGCACCGACGCCCACAGCTCGTGCCGCAGCGCGCCGCCCGTGGCCCGCACCAGGCGCACCTCGGCGACCGACCGCACCGCGTCGAGCACCAGCGCCAGCTGCTGCGCGACGCCCTCCACGAGGGCCCTGGTCAGCTCGGCGCGCCCGTGCTCGCGGCGCAGCCCGACCACGGCCGACGTCGCGTCCGCGTCCCACCAGGGGGCCCGCTCGCCCAGCAGGTACGGCAGCGCCGTCACCCCGGACGCGCCGACCGGCACGCGCGCGGCCTCGTCGAGCAGCTCCACCACGTCGGCCCCGAACGACTCGGCCGCCCACGAGGCGACCACGCCGCCGTTGCTGACCGCCCCGCCGACCGTCCACAGCCCGTCGCCGATGGCGTAGCAGAACACCCGGCCGCGCTCGTCCACGGCGGGTTCGGGGCTCACCACGCGCAGCGCCCCGCTGGTGCCCAGCGACAGCGCCGCCACGCCGGGCACGATCGCGCCGACGCCCAGGTTGGCCAGCGGCCCGTCACCGCCGCCGAGCACGACCGGCGTGCCGGGGGCGACCCCGTCGACGACCGCGCGCAGCGGGAACGAGGCGGTGGGCGCGTGCAGCTCGGGGAGCTGCTCGGCGCGCACCCGCGCGTGCTCGAGCGCCTCCGGGCGCCAGTCGAGCGCCCGCAGGTCCATGAGCCCGGTCGCCGACCCGGAGGAGTGCTCGGTGGCGAGCACCCCGGTCAGGTGGGCGAAGACGTAGTCCTTCAGCCCGCACCACCGGTGCGCCCGGACCCCGTGGTCGGCGAACCAGCGCAGCTTCACCAGCGGCGACATGGTGTGCACGGGCGTTCCGGTGGCCCGGTGCAGCGCGACGCCGTCCGCGGCCCGCAGCCGCGCCACCTGCTCGACCGCGCGCCGGTCCGCCCAGCTGAGCGACGGGGTCACCGGCCTGCCGGACTCGTCGAGCCCGAGCAGCGTGTGCAGCGCGCCGGTCAGCACCAGCGCGCGCACGCCCTCGGGGCAGGCGAGCGCCACCTCGGACACCGCCGCCAGCGCGGCGGCGAGCACCTCGTCCGGGTCCTGGGTGGCCTCCCCGGACGGCGTGGTCCGCATCGGGTACCCGCGCTCGGTCGAGCGCAGCACCCGTGCGCGGGGGTCGACCGCGACCACCTTGGGCGCGGGCGTCCCCAGGTCGACCGCGAGCACAACCCCCGTGTCGCGCCACGCCAACAGCCAGCCCGCCCGTTCCTCCGCGATCTCGTCGGTGT
>NZ_JBQGCX010000337.1:0-4159 GCF_052038725.1 Actinosynnema sp. | reverse complement strand
TTCGGCGTCCCCGGAAACCTCTCCGGCCGCCGAACCCGCCGCCGGGGGCCGCCCGGCGCGGGCGTTCACCCGGAACGGGGAGGGCGGGCGGCCCGCCGCACGCTGGTCCGACGCACCCGCCAGGCACGCTCGGTGCGACGCCTGTCACGCACCGTCAACCCACCTTCGGGCCCGCCACCCGCCCGGTGGTCCCGGCGCCCGCGTGCGGCTCGGGAGCAGGTGGTGCTGCCCCGAACCGCCCAGCGCGTTCGCCCTGCTGACGCGCTTGTCCGGCGGTGCGCGGGGCAGTCGTTACCATTTTCGTTTCAGAAGCGTTGCACTACCCGATGTGCTGGCGGTGATCTGTGGATAGCGGTGTGCTGTGGAGCCCAGGCGCGGTGGCCAGGATGCTGGCGATCTCGCCCACCACCCTGCGCACGTGGGACCGCCGGTACGGCCTCGGCCCGAGCACCCGCGAGGAGGGCAAGCACCGGCGGTACTCGGCCGAGGACGTGGACCGGCTGCGCAGGATGGTCGCGCTGACCGGCCAGGGCGTCGCGCCCGCGTCGGCCGCCGCGCTGGCGCTCGCCGGGCCCGCCGGGGCGAAGGAGCCGCCCGAGCGCCCCGAGGAGGTGACGGCGGCCGAGCGGCGCGGGTTCGCGCGGGCCGCGACCAGGCTGGACGCGCCGCTGATGGTGCGGCTGGTCGGCGAGCTGATCCAGCGGCACGGCGTGGTGCGGGCCTGGGACTGCGCGCTGGTGCCGTTCCTGGTCGCGGCGGGCGAGCGGGCGGCGGCGGACGCGCGCGGCGTGGAGGTCGAGCACCTGGCGACGGCCAGCATCTCGCGGGCGCTGTCGATGTACGCGCAGGCCGTCGAGCAGCCGCGTCTGCCGGTGCTGCTGGCGTGCGCGCCGGAGGAGCAGCACTCGCTGCCGCTGGACGTGCTGGCCGCCGCGCTGGCCGAGCGCGGGTGCGCGTCGCGGAACCTCGGCGCGCGCGTCCCCCCGACCGCCGTGCTCGACGCCGCGGCCCTCCTGTCACCCGTAACGGTGATGGTGTGGGCGCACGCCGGTGCGCAGGCCGAGGCGACCCCCGTCGCCGAACTGGTCGAAACCGGACGAACCGTGCTGGTCGGGGGGCCGGGGTGGACGAGCGCGCCCGCCGGTTCCCGCTTCGTCGGCTCGCTAAACGAGGCGATCGACACAATTCTCAGCTTGAACCGATTCTGAATCGAATTTAGGGTTGGCCTGGTCAACACCGGTCCTTTTTGCGGAAGGCGTGGTTCCCATGCCAGAGCTGTCCCGACTTCCCGTGCCCGTCGCCGAGTCCTGGGACTGGCAGCTGGAGGGTCTGTGCCGAGGCATGGACAGCGCGCTGTTCTTCCACACGCCGAACGAGCGCGGCTCGTCCCGGCAGAACCGGGAGGCGCGCGCGAAGGAGATCTGCGGGCGCTGCCCGGTGCGCAGGCAGTGCCGCGAGCACGCGCTGGAGGTCGAGGAGACCTACGGCATCTGGGGCGGGCTCGGCGAGAGCGAGCTGCGCAGGCTGATCGCCGACCGCCACCGCCGCACCTGAGCGCAGGCGGCGGTCGAGCGCGGCCAGCCGCTGGGCGTCGGCGGCGGTTGAGCGCGAGCAGTGGCCAGGCGCGGACGTCGCCTGAGCGCGACCGGGCGACCGGGGGCCAGAGCGCGGGGCGCTCGGGGCCTCGGAGCGCTAAAGGCCTCGGAGCGCTCGGGGCGTCGGCGCTCGGACCCTCACAGAGCACCGGGCGGGTGCGGCTCGGGTCCTCAGAGCACCGGGCGGGTGCGACTCGGGTCCTCAGAGCACCGGGCGGGTGGGGGTGGTGGCCTTCGGGCGCCAGCGGGTGTAGCCCGCTTCCTCGGCCTCGGCGATGGAGGAGAACTCCACGTCGACGCGCATCCGGTCGAAGTACGGCGAGTCCGGGGTGTGGAAGACGCGGGTCCGGGAGTTGGCCCTGACCTGGCGCGGGATGACCTGGGTGGTCTCGTTGTTGCCCGGCATCTCCAGCGCGCGCGGGGCCCTGGCGGGCAGCGCGGGGACCTCCTTCACGCTCACCCTGGCGGGCGCGGGGCGCGGGGCCGGGAGGTCGTCCTCGTCCTCCTCGTCGATCTCCGCGTCGAGGATCTCGTCCTCGTCGTAGTCGTCCGGCTCGTCGTCGTAGTCGTCCTCGTCGATCTCCACGACGGGCCTGGAGCGCAGCTCGGCCCGCAGGTCGCGGATCGTGGCCCGCAGCGGCAGCCAGCTCAGGACGGCGCCCGCGGTGAACGCGACGGCGCAGATGCCGAAGAACAACCAGAACACCGCGCACTCCTCGACGGCGGGTGGGCACGACCGTCGGACGCGCCCGGTGGGATCGGAGTCGGGGAATTCGGCTCGGGGAGCCGGCTCGGGGGCCGGACGGCGAACTACCCGCGACGCTTAGTACCCGAGCGGGCACCCGCAGTTCCACCGCCTCCCGGCGTCGACGCAGGACATCGGTGACCAATTCACCGTAAGGAGTGACCCCAGGGGCGACTCCCCCACCTGGTCAGCCCGCACCCCCCGGCACCTGCCCCGCACCACCGGAGCGCTCGCCGCTCCCGGTCCCGCGCTCCGGCTCCGCCTCGCGCCCGCCCGCCGCCTCACGCCCGGCCTCACGACCAGGCTCGCGCCCGCCCACCGCCTCACGGCCAAGCTCGCGCCCGCCCGCCACCTCGCACCCGCCCACGGGCTCCCGCTCCACCCCGCGCCCGCCACCCGCATCACGCCCGGCCTCACGGCCAAGCTCGCGCCCACCTACCGCCTCACGGCCCGGCTCACGCCTGCCCGCCGCCTCACGCCCCGCCTCGCGACCAGGCTCACGCCCGCCCGCCACCTCGCGCCCGCCCACGGGCTCCCGCTCCATCCCGCGCCCGCCGACAGGCTCCCGCTCCGCTCCACGCCCGCCCACAGGCCCCCGTTCCAACCGGCGCCCGCCGACAGGCTCCCGCTCCGCCTCGCGCCCGCCCACAGGCGCCCGCTCCACCCCGCGCCCACCCACCGGCTCCCGCCCCGGATCGGACGGCGCCACCGCCGCGGGACCCTCGCCCTCCCGCGACCGCTGCTCCACCGCGCCCGGCCAGGCCCCAGCGGCCTCCGGTTCCGTCCTTCAAGCGGCTTGCTCGTACACCACCGTCCGGCACCCGCAGCGCTGGCACACCGGGTGCGCGGGCACCCGGATGTCCGCGAGCAGCCGTCGCGAGTCCTCGAAGGTCGGCACCGCCAGGCCCGGCACCAGCAGCGCGTCGAGCGCCTCCCGGTTGCGCCGCCCGCGCGCCCTCGCCCGCTCCACCGGGTCGCGGAAGCGGTCGCGCAGCCGCTCCCCCGCCTCCTCGCGGGCGCGCACGCCCTCCTCCGTCAGGTGCGGCACCCGGCGCGGGGCGTTGAGCCGCGCGTTGCGGCGGTTGACCCGCCACCACGCGCCCAGGCTCATCCCCTCCACCGGTGGCCGCGACCGCTGCTCGCCCGAGGGCCACCACGTCCGCAGCCGGGCGCGCAGGAAGTCCTGCGCCACCTGGTCGCGGCGCCGGGGCGGGCCCTGCCGGGCGCCGTCGGGGCGGCGGTCGACGGCCGTCAGCACGGCGTCGACGCACCAGCCGTCCGCGAACCAGGGCGCCAGCACGGCGCGCACCCCGGCGCGGTCCGCGTCGGCCCAGTTCGCCCTCAGGCACAGCCCTTCCACAGCCGTGTCGATCTCGTGCTCTGTCTCGGGCACGACACGGCCGGGCCACTGCCGGGGATCGAGGTGAACGCGCATCGCCGTCAGCTCCTTCCGAACACGTCCGATCCACATCCGAACACCTGTTCGGGATAGTGCCACCGACCACCGACAATTCCAGTAACTCAATCTTGACTTATATAAGCCCCGACCTAAATACTGAGGCAGTGCACGCCCTCGACGTTCTTGGTGACCCGATCAGGCGACGCATCCTGGAATTGCTCGCGGACGGCGAGCGGACGGCGGGATCGCTCGCGGAAGTGATCAACGCGGAGTTCGGGATCTCCCAGCCCGCGGTCTCCCAGCACCTCCGGGTGCTCAGGGAGAGCGGATTCGCGCGAGTGCGCGCGGAAGGCACGAAACGCCTCTACGAGATCGACGGGACGGCGCTGCGCGAGGTGGACGGCTGGCTGGCGCGGTTCG
>NZ_JBQGCX010000336.1:0-7018 GCF_052038725.1 Actinosynnema sp. | reverse complement strand
GTCGGGGAGGGGGGTGGTCCCCGGGCCGGCGCCGGGGCCCCGCGTGGGGGGGGTGTGGGGCGGGGGCGCGCCGCCCCCCTGCTTCCCCCGATCCCCCCAGCCCCCGACCGGGAGTCACTCGTTCCGGGGAGGCGGCTCCGGGGGTGTCGTCGGATCGGGTTCCTGCGGTCCTGGTTCGTCGTCCTTCCGCGCCGCCTTGCGCGGGCGGCCCCTGCGGGCCGGGGCTCCGGCTCCGCCGGGCAGCCTGCCCGCCTCGGCCAGGGCCCGGCGGAGCAGGAACTCGATTTGCGCGTTCGTGCTGCGCAGGTCGTCGTTCGCCCACCTGGTCAGCGCGTCGTGCACCGCCGGGTCCAGGCGCAGCAGGACGCTCTTGCGCTCGGCCACGTCAGTGGTACAGCGACCCCGTGTTGACCACGGGCTGCGTCGCCTTGTCACCGCACAGGACCACCAGCAGGTTCGACACCATCGCCGCCTTCCGCTCCTCGTCCAGCTCCACCACGTCCTCCTCGGCCAGCCGGTCCAGCGCCAGCTGCACCATGCCCACGGCGCCCTCCACGATCCGCGACCTGGCCGCGACGACCGCGCCCGCCTGCTGCCGCTGGAGCATCGCCTGGGCGATCTCCGGCGCGTACGCCAGGTGCGTCAGCCGCGACTCGATGACCTTGACCCCGGCCGCCTGGACCCGCGCGGCGATCTCCACCGACAGGGTCTCGGTGATCTCGTCCGCGTTCTCCCGCAGCGACAGCCCGGCCTCGTCGTGGTTGTCGTACGGGTAGCTGGTCGCGATGTGCCTGACGGCGGTCTCGGTCTGCGTGGCCACGAACTGCACGAAGTCGTCCACCTCGAACATCGCCCGCGCGGTGTCGTCGACCTGCCACACCACGACCGCGGCGATCTCGATCGGGTTGCCGTCCGCGTCGTTGACCTTCAGCGTGGTCGTCTCGTGGTTGCGGATCCTGGTGGAGACCTTCGCCTTCGTGGTGAACGGGTTCGTCCAGCGCAGGCCGTCGGCGCGCACCGTGCCGGTGTAGCGGCCCAGGAACTGCACCACGCGCGCCTCGCCGGGCGCGACCGTGAACAGCCCGCCCAGGACCACCAGCGCGACCGCCGAGACCAGGGCCCCCACCACGATCAGCGGGATGTTGACCGCCTGCACGATCCCCAGGGCGACGAGCCCCGCGCCGCCGAGCACGGCCAGGAAGCCCACCACGGCCACGATCGCGCCGCCCACCCCCGTCAGCTCGTGCTCGCGCACCGCCGGAGCCGGCATCCGCGCCTGCACCTCGCTCGTCGTCACGCTCATCGCGCCACCCCTCTCCCCCTCCGCACCTTGGCGGCTCTAGCAAAGTGATATCACTTTTATAGCACCCGAGGTGGGGGTGCGCGCAACTCCGGGTTCGCGGGCGACCGGCGGGGCGGCCGGTGCGGGAGCGGGGAAACCGGTGCGCCGGGCGGTGCGTCCCACTCCCGTGGAACCGATCCTGCGCAGGCCGATCGGGCGCGACACCGCCCCGCTCGTCGAGCTCTACGTCCGCGCCCGCCGCAGCTACTACGAGGGGCACCTGCCCGAGGCCGAGCTGGCCGAGTGGGCCGAGGGGCTGCGCGCCAAGGGGCTCGACTACGACCGGCGCGACCGGCTGTGGACCTGCGCCGAGGTGGCTGGCGTCCCGGCGGGCTTCGCGCTGGTCAGCTTCGACGGGGAGCTGCTCCAGCTCCAGGTCGACCCGCCGCACTGGGGCACGGGAGTCGGCCGCGCGCTGCACGACGCCGCGCTCGACGACCTGCGCGGCGCGGACAACACCACCGCGTGGCTGCACGTGTTCGCCCCCAACACCCGCGCCCGCGCCTTCTACACCCGCCTCGGCTGGCGCGACGTCGGACCGGCCGAGCACGACCACCGGCGGATGGAGCTCGACCTCGGGTGAGCGTCGGACCCGCGCCGCCGGTGGACGGCAGGCGGACGTGCCGGTCGGTGAGCGACCGGCCGGGCGACCGCCGGGCCGTCCCGCAAGCGCCCCGCGGGCCGTCCCCGCCGCTGGGCCGATCGGCTGGTTCCCGACCCGTGTCCACACCGGACGGTCGGGGGACGCCCGCCCGCTCGACCGCCGGGGACACCCCCGTTCCCCCGCCCGAGGCACCCCGACCGCCGTCCCGCCGCACCCCCTCGCCCGACCGCCGCCCGCCGCCGGACTCCACGCGGACCACCCGGCCCGCCACCGCCCGCCACCACCGGAAACCGCTTTCCGCAGCACCTGACATCACCTCGTGTTTCCCCGGTGTTTCAGTCCTGCTGCCACCTGCTTCGGGGTGATGCCAACCGGGTAAGCCCACGTCAATGATGTGGACCATGGACGAGAGCCGACCCCGCACCTCGCAGCTGCGTCGCACGGGGCCACGCGCCGAGGCCAGGCTCGGCGAGCTGTTCGAGGGCTACCTCGACCCCCGGCGCCCCCACGCGGGCGCGTACGACGAGATGTTCGGCGCCGACGCCTCCGTCCGCCCCGCCTACCGCGCGCTCCACGACTCGATCGCCCCCTCGCGGGCGCCCGAGCTGAACGCCCGCGCCGAGGCGCTCGACCGCGCCTTCGTCGACCAGGGCATCACGTTCTCCCTGTCCGGCCAGGAGCGCCCGTTCCCGCTCGACCTCATCCCCCGCGTCATCACGGCGGGGGAGTGGAGCAAGCTCGAACGCGGCATCGTGCAGCGGGTCCGCGCGCTGGAGATGTTCCTCGCCGACATCTACGGCGACGCGCAGATCGTCCGCGACGGCGTGATCCCGCGCCGCCTCATCACCTCCTGCGAGCACTTCCACCGCGAGGCCGCCCTGGTCAACCCGCCCAACGGCGTGCGCGTGCACGTCTCCGGCGTCGACCTGGTCCGCGACGAGGCGGGCGTGTTCCGGGTGCTGGAGGACAACCTGCGCTCCCCGTCCGGGGTGTCCTACGTGATGGAGAACCGCCGCACCATGGCGCGCGTCTTCCCCGACCTGTTCGCCCAGCACCGGGTCCGCTCGGTCGGCGACTACGCCGTGCACCTGCTGCGCGCCCTGCGCAACGCCGCCGCCCCCAACGCCGCCGACCCGACCGTGGTCGTGCTCACCCCCGGCGTCGCGAACTCGGCCTACTTCGAGCACTCCCTGCTGGCCCGCCAGATGGGCGTGGAGCTGGTCGAGGGCCGCGACCTGTTCTGCCGCGACAACTTCGTCTACCTGCGCACCACCGAGGGCGAGCGGCAGGTCGACGTGATCTACCGGCGCATCGACGACACGTTCCTGGACCCGGTGCACTTCCGCCCCGACTCGGTCCTCGGCGTCGCCGGGCTGCTCAACGCCGCCCGCGCGGGCAACGTCGTCATCGCCAACGCGGTCGGCAACGGCGTCGCCGACGACAAGCTCGTCTACACCTACCTGCCGGAGATCCTGGAGTACTACCTGGGTGAGAAGCCGCTGCTGCCCAACGTGGACACCTACCGCTGCTGGCTGCCCGACGAGCGCGGCCACGTGCTCGACTCGCTGGACGAGCTGGTCGTGAAACCCGTCGAGGGCTCCGGCGGCTACGGCATCGTGTTCGGCCCGCAGGCCACCACGCGGGAGCTGAACGCGCTGCGCCGCACCATCCGCGCCAACCCGCGCGGCTGGATCGCGCAGCCGGTGGTGCAGCTGTCGACCGTGCCCACCAAGATCGGCGACCGGCTCGCGCCCCGGCACGTGGACCTGCGGCCGTTCGCGGTCAACGACGGGAACTTCGTGTTCGTGCTGCCCGGCGGCCTCACCCGCGTCGCGCTGCCGGAGGGCAGCCTGATCGTGAACTCCTCGCAGGGCGGCGGCTCCAAGGACACCTGGGTGCTGGCCGCGCGCTCGTCCACCGTGGAGCGCGAGCTGGCCGAGCCGGGGCTGGTGCGGCAGGGCGGCGGCGACTCGCCCGCGGCCGAGCGCGGGCCCGAGCTGACCACCGCCCAGCAGCAGCAACAGCAGCAGCAGCAGTCCACGAAGGAGGCCTGATGCTCGCCCGAAACGCCGTGTCGCTGTACTGGATCGGCCGCTACGTGGAGCGCGCCGACGACACCGCCCGCATCCTCGACGTCTCGGTGCACCAGCTGTTGGAGGACGCCACCGTCGACCCGGACAGCACCAGCCGCAGGCTGCTCGCCGTCCTCGGCATCGCCCCACCGGCCGGGCTGAGCCTGGACGTGTGGTCGTTGACCGAGTTGGTCGCCTACTCCGAGGACAACGCCGGGTCCATCGTCGCCTCCGTCAACAGCGCCCGCGAGAACACCAGGGGCGCGCGCGAGGTCGTCTCCACCGAGATGTGGGAGTGCCTCAACGCCATGTACAACGCCGTGGAGGAGCGGCAGGCGTACGCGCGGGCCATGGGGCCGCACGCGTTCTTCGCGTTCGTGGAGGAGCGGGCCGCGATGTTCGCCGGGCTCGCCGACTCCACGATGAGCCGCGACGACGGCTGGCGGTTCCTGGTGCTGGGGCGGTCGGTCGAGCGGGTGGACATGATCGTGCGGCTGCTGCTGTCCCGCGTCGGCGACCGCGCGTCCTCGCCGGGCTGGGTGACCGTGCTGCGCTCGGCCGGGGCCCACGACACCTACCTGCGCACCTACCGGGGCGCGCTGGACGCCGGGCGCGTCGTGCAGTTCCTGCTGCTGGACCGGCTGTTCCCGCGCTCGGTGTTCCACGCGCTGCGGCAGGCCGAGGCGTGCCTCGAGCAGCTCGACCACCAGCCGACCGTGCGCGTCGGGGCGCGCGCCGAGGCGCTGCGGCTGCTCGGGCGGGCCCGCAGCGACCTGGAGTTCCTGCGCCCGCACGACCTGCTGGACGACCTGCCGCGCAGGCTCGCCGCCCTCCAGACCACCGTGCGCGAGGTCGGCGAAGCGGTGTCCCTGCAGTACTTCCACACCGCGCCCTGGGTGGCCTGGACGAACGCCGAGGTGCACTAGATGAGCTGGCGCGTGCGCGTGGTGCACACCACCGGGTACCGGTACGACCTGCCGGTGACCCAGTCCTACAACGAGGCCCGGATGACCCCGCGCGCCGACCGGCGGCAGAACGTGGTGGTGTCCAGGGTGGAGACCACGCCCGCCACCCGCGCCTACCGGTACACCGACTACTGGGGCACCGAGGTGACCTCGTTCGACCTGCACGCGCCGCACGTGGAGCTGAAGGTCGTGGCCTCGTCGGTGGTGGAGACCGGGGGCGAGGAGGAGCCGGTCCGGAGCGCGACGTGGGCGGACCTGCGGGCGGACTCGCTGCTGGACCGGTACACCGAGTTCCTGGGGCCGACGCGGTACGTGCCGGTCGACCGGGAGCTGACGGCGGTGGCGCGCTCGCTGCGCAAGGGGCGGCAGCCCGCGGACGCGGTGCTCGCGGCGAGCGCGTGGGCCCACGAGCGGCTGCGCTACCAGCCGGGGACGACCGGGGTGCACAGCTCGGCGATCGACGCGCTGCGCGCCGGGGAGGGCGTGTGCCAGGACTTCGCGCACCTGACCCTGGTCCTGCTGCGCGCGATGGGCGTGCCCGCGCGGTACGTGTCGGGCTACCTGCACACCAAGCCGGACGGTGCGGTGCGCGAGACGGTGCACGGCGAGAGCCACGCGTGGGTGGAGGCGTGGACCGGCGGCTGGTGGGGCCACGACCCGACGAACGCGATCCCGGTGGGCCCCAGGCACGTGTGGGTGGCGCACGGCCGCGACTACGCGGACGTGCCACCGCTGAAGGGCATCTACTCGGGCGGGGCCTCGTCGGGGCTGGCGGTGACGGTGGAGATCACGCGGTTGGCGTGAGGGAATTGTTCGGGAATAAAAGGAGCCCCAGGCGCTTGCGAGCAGAGGCGGCACTGGGGCGTTCGAAGGGGACGATACCATTCGCCGGTGTCTTCTGTCGAGGTCGACGAGTCCGTCGTGTGGGGTCTTCTCTCCGAGGCGCGAATGGCTCCTTACTTCGCGAACGCCGGAAATGATCAAGGAAAGGCGCTTGAGCTCTACGAGTGGAGCGCCCGGATCTCGTCCGCCGCTTTCGAGGTCGTCGGCCACGTCGAGGTCCTGCTCCGCAACGCCCTCGACCGCTGCCTGCGTGAGCACTACCGCGAGGACGTGCGGGGAATACCCTGGTTCCTGCTGCCCACGCCCGGTGGGGAGAACGTCGAGACCGCGGTGACGGCTGTTCGTGAGCGGCTTCGGAGGGCTGGTCAGGAGTCCCGCCACCAGATCGTCGCCGGGTTGAACTTCGGCTTCTGGTCGGGCCTGCTGGGCACCAAGTACGAGGACCTGTGGCGGCAGAGCCTGCGGCACGCGTTCCCGAACTCGTCCGGAAAGCGCAAGGACGTCGCGGTCGCGGTGGAAAGGGTCAGGAAATTTCGGAATCGGATCGCCCACCACGATTCGCTGATGAACGTAGACGTCCCGTTCGAGATCCGAAATGTTCTCGCGCTCGCGTCGTGCATCGATGTGAACGCGGGCAGGTGGCTGGACCGGTGCGGTGGCGTGATGGACGTGTACCGGAAGAAGCCCGTGGTGCTCGCTGACACGGTCGTGGTCCCGGCCAAGCAGGCGTGGCCCCTCTACGCGGGGTGCGCCGCGTACGTCTGCGATGCAGGACGGTTCTTCCGGCCGATCGAGAGGCTGGCTTTCTACGCCGACCGGGAGATCAAGGCCGAGGTGCCCGCAGTGCTCCACCGCCGTGACGACGTCGAGTGGACCGAGCGGGAAGCCGCCAGGCTGCGCGCCTCCGGTGACCGGTTCGACCGGAAGATCGCCACCGTGATCGAGAAGTCGCTCGAGGACCGGCCGGGTGGGCGCTGCCAGGTCTTCCTGCTGACGACTTCGGGGCACCCGGACCACCGCGAGCTGAGCGCCCCGCTGCCGCACGACGGCGCGGGGCGGGGCTCGGCGTTCGTGCAGCGGCAGCGGTACGTCTCGCTCCACGCGCTGGAGACCGCCACGACGACCGCCGACCTCTAGGCCGGCCCCCCGAACGTCGCAGGGGGGGGCCCCCCCCGGGGCGCCCCCGGGCACC
>NZ_JBQGCX010000335.1:0-2449 GCF_052038725.1 Actinosynnema sp. | reverse complement strand
GCGGGGGCGTCGGTGGCGCGGTCGGCGAGCGCGGACAGCTCGGCGCGGAACCGGTCCGGGGTGGCGGCGACGAGGACGGCGCGGTGCGGGAGGGTGGCGCGGCCGGTGGCGAGGGTGAAGCCGACGTCGACCGGGTCGACGTCCGGGGCCCGGTCGAGGAGGTCCAGCAGGTCGCGGGCCTGGGCGCGCAGCGCGGCGGGTTCGGCGGCCGACAGCGGCCACGGGACGACCGCGCCCGACCGGGACCTGGCGGGCAGCCACTCGGCGGCGGGCTGGGACAGGGCGGGCTGGGACAGGGCGGACTTCAGCGCGTCGAGCAGGTCCGCGCCCGCGGGGTCGGCGGCGCCGCGCACCGGGTGGCCGTGGCGGCGGGCGGCGGAGAGGGGTTCGAGCAGGAGGACCACGACGTGCTCGGCGGGGGTGCGGTCCGCGGGCGGCGGCTCGGACAGCACGGTCGCGCCGCCGACGAGCGCCAGCTCGCACTCCCCGGAGCGCAGCGCGCGGATCGCCCGGTGCAGCGCGGGTTCGCCGGTGGCGGCGGTGGTCGTCGGACCCCGCAGGCCGAGGACCTCGCTGACGCGGGCGGCCTGGTCGGGGGTGTCGGTGAACACGCCGATCCGGCTCTCGCGCGACGGGGTCGGGGTGATCCCGGCGCGTTCCAGCGCCTCCCAGGCGGTTTCCAGGAGGAGGCGGTGGTCGGGGGGCGTCGCGAGCGCCTCGTCCGGGGTGAGGCCGAAGAAGTCCGCGTCGAACAGGGCGACGCGGTCCAGGTAGGCGCCGGGGACGCCGGTCCAGCCCCGGTCGGTGGGGGTGGTGATCGGGGGGTCGGCGCGGTCGATCGCCCGGCGGAGCTGCTCCGGGGTGCGGATCCCGCCGGGCAGGCGGCAGGCCGCCGCGATCACGGCGATCGGGTCGGCGGCGGGAAGTGCCCGCGCGGCAGGGGTTTCCGCGTTTTGCGGTGCCGGGAACAGGTCGCCGGTGCGGGTGGTGACGCGGGGTGCGGGGGCGTCCTCGGGGGCGGTGGGTTCCGGGGTGGGCTGGTGCTGGAAGGCGTAGGTGGGCAGGTCCACGAGCGGGCCCGCGCCGAACACCGGGGTCCAGTCGACGCGCGCGCCGAGGACGTGGGCCTCGGCGAGGCGGCGGACCAGACCTGCGGTGCCGCCGTGACCGCGCGGGAAGGCGGCGACGAGGTCCGCGCCGGTCCCGGTCAGGGCCTCGGTGACGGCTTCGGCCAGCACGGGGTGCGGGCTGATCTCGACGAACAGGTCGTGCCCGGTGGCCAGGAGCGCTCGGGTGGCCCGGTCGAGGCTCGTGGTGGGGTGGAACGGGATCGGCGCGGGCCTGGGGAGGGGCAGGTCGTCGGCCCGGTCGGCGCGCGCGGCGAACTCGGCCGCCTCGGCGAGGGTGAGCGCGCCCGCGACGTGGGCAGCGGCGATCCGGCCACCGCCCTGCCCGACGACCGCGTCAGGTTCGACGCCGTGCGCGCGCCACAGCGCGGCGAGACCGACCGCGACGGCGAACAGGGTGGGCACGGCGTCCCGGTGGTGCGGCGGCGCGTCCGGGTCGCCGAGGAGGACGGGGGTGAGCGACCAGCCGGTGTGCGGGCGCAGGGCCTCGTCGCACTCGGCGATCGCGGCGCGGAACACCTCGGAGTCGCGCAGCAGCTCCTCGGCCGCGCCGGTCCACCGGTCGTCCGGGTCGGGGAAGACGAGCGCGACGCGGCGCTCGCGGGCCCGGCCGGTGATCACGCGGTCCAGGGTGATGCCGTCCGCGAGCAGGTCGAGGCCGCGCACGAGGTCGTCGCCGCCGAGCACGACGGCCCGGTGCGGCAGCGCTTCCCGCGTCGTGGCGAGACTGCGACCGATGTCCACTGCGGACATGTCGTCGGTCGTGGAGGCGGCCAGGCGGCGGGCCTGGTCGCGCAGGGCCTCGGCGGTCGCGCCGGACAGCAGCCACGGCACCGGGTCCAGCTCGACCGGGGCGTGGTGGGCGGCGACGGGGGCGGGGGCGGGTTCCAGGACGACGTGGTCGTCCGCGCTCCCGGAGGGTGGCGCGGCGGGGCGTGGCGCGGCGGTGCGCAGGGCCAGCGCCAGCTCGATGACGTCGACCAGGTCCGGCTCGGCGAGCGGGTCCGGTTGGTCCACCGCAGGGCCGCGCACCAGGGCCAGCACGGGGTGGCCGTTGCGGCGGGCGTCCGCGAGGCGGTCCAGGAGCAGGGCGGCGACGCCCGGGGAGCCGCCGGCCCGCTCGGTCTCGCCCACCGCCAGCGCGAGCGCGCAGTCGCCGTTCCGCAGCGCGCGGACGGCGAGGCGCAGGGCGGCGAGGGGGGTCGAGCTGGTGGGGTCGACGGTGGTCGACGGGCCGCCGTGCAGGCCGAACGTGGTGGTGACGAGGTCGGCGGTGGCGGGGAGCGCGGCGCGGGCGAACACGCCGATCCGCTGGCCGCCCT
>NZ_JBQGCX010000334.1:0-1760 GCF_052038725.1 Actinosynnema sp. | reverse complement strand
GCGGCTGGTGGCTGCTCAACTGGGGTGAGTGCTCAGCTGCGGGTAGGTGCTCAACCGCGGGCGGGTGCTCAGCGACTGGCGGCTGATCAACTGCGGGGGCTGCTCAACCGCGGGTGGGGTTTGTGGGCCAGTGCTGGGAGTGCGCCAGGGGTGGGCTGAGGGTGGTGGTGTGGTCGCCCTTGGCCGCGTCCAGTTGGGACTGGACCAGGAACAGGGTGTCGCGCAGGTCGGTTCCGCGCAGGTCCGCGCCTCGCAGGTCGGCGCCGATGAGGTCTGCGCCGCGCAGGTCGGCGCGGCGCAGGTCGGCGCCGATCAGCAAGGCTCCGCGCAGCGACGCGCCGCGCAGGTCCGCTCCGGCGAACGAGCGGCCGATCAGGTCCGCGCCGCGGTGGTCCGGTCTGCGGGACGCGGGGGCCCGGAGGGACTCGCTGGCGCGCAGCAGGAGGGTGTTCACCTCGCGGCGGCGGGCTTCCGGGTTGGTGCGCCGCAGGACGTCGGGGCCCTGGGACAGCAGGGCCTCCAGGTCCGCGCGGGCCTCGACGACCTCCGCGCGCAGGCCGCCCTCGGGCAGGCGCGCGGCCGCTTCGACCAGGTAGTTCAGGACCTCGTGCAGCGTTCGCACCACCGGGAACACCTCGAACAGGCGGCCGGCGACCTCGGGGTCGGTCCAGTCGCGACCGTCGAACACGACCTGCGTGACGTGCTGGCCCGCGCCGAAGCAGTCGTACACCGTGCAGCCGGTGAAACCGGTGGCGCGCAGGCGCGTGTGGATGCCGCAGCGGAAGTCCGGGCCCAGGTTGGGGCACGGGGTGCGGGCCGGTTTGGTGATCGCGAAGTCCGAGGACGCGGCGAACTCGGGCACCACGCAGCACAGGCCCGCGCAGCGCGAGCAGTCGGCGCGCAGCGGTTGCCACTCGCGGGGCGGTTCGAGCACCAGGTCGATCGGGGCTGGTCGGCCTCGGTCGGCGGAGGAACCGGCCGCGCGGGAGCCGGTCGGGCGAGGACCACCTGCGCGAGAGCCACCTGCGCGAGACCCAGTCGCGCGGCCCCCGGTCGCGCGGCCGGACCTGGCGCCACCAGCGCCCGACGCGCCGCCCCTCGCACCACCGGTCGGCTTCCCGCGAGCGCCCTTCCGCCGTCCACCGCCGGTCTTCCCGCCCTCGAAGCGGTCTCCTGTGGTCACGGGTTCAGGGTGTCGAGGATCTGCTGGCCGTACTTCGCGAGCTTGTTCTCACCGACCCCGCTGATGCCTCCCAGCTCCCCGATCGTCGTCGGGTGGACGGTCGCGATCTCCCGCAGCGTCGCGTCGTGGAAGATCACGTACGCGGGCACGCCCTGCTCCTTCGCCGTGGCCGCGCGCCAGGTCCGCAGGCTCTCGAAGACCTCCTCCTGCTCCGGCGACAGCTCCAGCTGGTCCGCGCGCTGCTTGCCGCCGCCGCGTGCCGTGCGGACCTTCTCGACCCGCTCCGGCTGGCGGCGCATCAGCACCTTGCGGCCCTGGAACAGCACCTCGTCGCTGCCCGGCGTGGTGGTCAGCGTCGAGTACTCGCCCTCCACCGCCAGCAGCCCCTGCGCGAGCAACTGCCGCACGACCGCGCGCCACCCGCTCTCGTTCAGCTCCTCGCCGATGCCGAACACCGACAGCGAGTCGTGGTCGAACTGGATGACCTTCGCGGTCTTGCGGCCGAGCAGGATGTCGATGATCTGGCCCGCGCCGAACTTCTGGTTCCGCTCGCGCTTCAGCCGCACCACCGTGGAGA
>NZ_JBQGCX010000333.1:0-3516 GCF_052038725.1 Actinosynnema sp. | reverse complement strand
TCGCCCGAGCTGCGGGACGTGCTGCGGGCCATGGTGCTCGACGGGCTCACGGTCACCGAGGCGGCCGTGGTCCTGGGGGTGCCGGAGGGAACGGTGAAGACCCGCGCGCGCCGTGCGCGGATCGCGATGCGGGAGGCGCTGTCGTGACACACCCGAGCGACGAGCTGGTCCGCGCCTACGCGGCCGGGCTGGAGCTGGCCGACGACCGGCTGTGGGCGGTCGAGGGGCACCTGGAGCGGTGCGGGCACTGCCGGGGCAGGCTCGCCGGCGCCGCCCCGCCCCTTCCGCTGCTGGACGCGGTGTGGGCGGGCGTCGAACCGCGATTGGGTGCGCCGGTCCGGCGGCGCCGCCCGGTCCGGCGGGCGGTCACCGCGTGGCTCACGCCGGTGATGGCGCCGTGGCTGGTCGTGGTCGCGCTGCTGGTGGTCGGCGTGGTCGTGGCGGACCTGCTGCTCGGCGGGCCGTCCGCGCTGCGGACCCCCTGGGTGCAGCTGCTCGCGCCGGTGCTGCCGGTGCTCGGCGTCGCGGTGTCCTGGTCGCGCGGGCTCGACCCGGCCTACGAGGCGGTGGCCGCGACCCCCAGGTCCGGGCTGAACCTGGTGCTGCGCCGCACCGCCGCCGTGCTCGGCGTCCTGGCCCCGCTGCTGGGCGCCGGGAGCTGGGTGACCGGCGCGTCGGTGGTGCTGTGGCTGCTGCCGTGCCTTGCGCTGACCACCAGCGCGCTCGCGCTGGGCAGCGTGATCGGCGTGCTGCCCGCCGCGCTCGCGCTCGGCGGGACGTGGGCCGCGCTGGTGGTCCTGCCGCACGCCGCCGAGGCCGCGCCGCTGGACGTCTTCACGGGCGCGCTGCCCGTCTGGGGCGCCGTGCTGCTGCTCGCCTCGGTGGTCGTGGTGCTGCGGCGCGGCCGGTTCGACCAGCTGGGCGCGCACCGCTAACCACCCGCCACGCCCCGCGGTCGGGGCGCGGCTATCCGGAAAACCTTCCGGGACAAGACCTTCTCGACGCGGAACAACCGGGGAAGTCCGATGAGGAACGTCCAATGAGGAGCGACATGCGAGCAGTGGGGGCCGACGAGGTCTCACCCACCGCCTACGCCTGGGAGATCCAGGCCAAGGGGCTGGTGGTGCGGGTCGGGCGCAAGAAGAACGCCGTCGACGGGCTCGACCTGGAGCTGGGCAAGGGGGTGCACGGGCTGCTCGGGCCCAACGGCGCGGGCAAGACCACGCTGATCCGCACCCTCGCCACCGTGCTGCGGCCCACCTCCGGCGAGCTGTCGGTGCTGGGCGAGCGGGTCGACGGGCTGGGCGGGCGGCGCGCGCTGCGGCGCAGGCTCGGCTACCTGCCGCAGGACTTCGGCTACTACAAGCGGTTCACGGTGCGCGAGTTCGTCGAGTACCTGGCCTGGCTCAAGGAGGTCCCGGCCGCCGAGATCCCCGGAGCCGTGCAGCGCGCCGTGGAGCGGGTCGGGCTCGCCGACCGGGCCGACGACAAGATGAAGACGCTGTCCGGCGGCATGGTGCGCCGCGTCGGGGTCGCGCAGGCCATCGTCAACGACCCCGCCGTGCTGCTGCTCGACGAGCCCACGGCGGGACTGGACCCGGCGCAGCGCGTGCGGTTCCGCGAGCTGGTGGCGGAGCTGGGGCGGGAGACCTGCGTGCTGATCTCCACGCACCTGGTGGAGGACGTCGCCGCAGCCTGCACCGACGTGGTGCTGATCGCGAGCGGGTCGCTCGTGTTCCAGGGCACCCCGGCCGAGGTCGCGGGGGCCGGGACGCCCGACCACGTCGGCGACAGCCCGATCGAGCGCGGCTACTCCGCGCTGCTGGGCCAGGAGCCGGGCAAGGGGGGCTGGTGATGCGCGCGCTGAGGATCGAGCTGCGGCGCTCCGTCGCGCCGTGGGCCGGGCTGCTGGTGCTGCTCCTGCCGCTGCCCCTGCTGCTCCTGCTGTCCGGCCCGTGGAGCCACGACCCGGCCGACTGGGGCAGCAGCACCACCACGGCCGTCCTGTGGCTGCGCTGGTTCCTCGTCTTCTGCTGGCCCGTCGCCCTCGGCGCGGGCGCCGTCCAGGGGATGCGCGACCGGCGGTCCGGCATGACCGAGCTGCTGGGGAGCACGCCCCGACCGGTCGGGCAGCGGACCGGCGCGCTGGCCGCCGCGCTCGCGGTGTGCCTGGTCGTCGGGTTCGGCGCGCTGGCGGTGGTGGGCGTGGTGAACGTGCTGCTGGGCGGCGGGTACACCTCGGCGGCGTTCCTGCCCGCGCTGGTGGTCGGGGCGCTCGCGGTGGTCGCGGGCGGGGTGCTCGGCCTGGCCGTCGGGCGCATGGCCCCGCACCCGCTGGTCGCGCCCGCCGCGGCGGTGCTCTCGCTGGTGCTGCTGACGCTGGCCGGCACCGGGCTGGCCGAGGCGCGGGTCCCCTCGTTCGCGACGCGGCTGGCCTACCTCACGGCCGTGATCGGCGACCCGCGCGGCACGATGGTGACCACCACGTGGTCGTTCGACCTCGTGCAGGCCGCCTGGTTCGCCGGGCTCGCGGCGACCGGCGTGCTGCTGCTGGCCGCGAGGTCCCCGCGCGCCAAGCTGATCGCCGCCGCCCCCGCGCTGCTCGCCGCCGCCGTCGCGGCGCCGCTGCTGCCCGCGAGGCCCGCCGACGCGTTCACCACCGACACCGCCGCCGCCGAACTGGTGTGCGACGGGCCGGTGTGCGTCTCCCGGATGCACGCCGACCGGCTGCCGGTGCTCGCCGAGGCCGGGCGCGAGGCGCTGCGGCTGCTCTCCCGGCTGCCGGACGCGCCGACCAGGGTCGTGGAGGACCCCACCCCGCAGTGGTCGGACCAGGTTCCCGAGCGGTCGGCGGACGTGGTGCGGATCAACTACCAGATGGACTCCGGGCTGCTGGAGGCCGACGTCACGCGCACCCGCGACGAGCTGCTGGCGGGCGCCGGGGTGCCCCGCTGCCACGCCGCCAACGAGGGCGGCACCGACGAGCCGATCATCTCGGCGCTGACCGTCGCGCACCTCACCGGGGCCGACCGGCCGCCCGCCGACTACCCCGGCCACTTCGCCGGGATGGAGTCCGTGGTCGACTCCGCGTGGCACAGGTTCCGCTCGCACCCGGAGGACGTGCGGGAGCAGCGGGTCGTGGCGACCAGGAAGGCGCTGCTCGCCTGCGAGGGGACCGCGCTGGACGTCCTGCTGCCGGAGGGCGCGCGATGAGGTGGGCTGTGCTGTACGCCCGCTCCAGGTCGGCGCCGTCCGCGTTCGGCGGGCTGCTGCTGGCGATCGCGGGGCTGTGGGCGGTGGCGGGCACGGCGTGGACGCCGATGCTGACCACGCTCGCCTGCGTCTCCGGGGTCTCGATCGCCGCGATCGGGCTGAGCGGGCAGGACCCGGCGCTCGACCGCACGGCCGCGCTGCCGTGGCCGGTGCGCAGGCTCGCCCACCTGCTGCTGATCGGCGTGGTCGCCACCGGCGCCCTGCTGGTGGCGCAGCGGCTCGGGCAGTCCGCGGTGGACCCGT
>NZ_JBQGCX010000332.1:0-2075 GCF_052038725.1 Actinosynnema sp. | reverse complement strand
GTCCCCGCAAAGGCGGAATCGCGACCGGGCGACGCCCCGGAAAACGCCGATAAACGGGACGCCACAGTCCTCCCACCTCCGGTTTGACGGCGTTCGCGCCCGTATGCCGGTTCCCTCCCGAAGCTTTTCCCCGCACGCCCGAAGCGCTACCTTCCCGCAGTAGAAAATGACCGGCAGGGAATTCCACATTCGGGCGCATAGCATTCTTCCTCGATCGGCCGGGCGCCCCGTGGACGAGCGTGGCGGGGGGCGGGGCGGATGGCGGATCCGTTGTCGGCGGAGGCGGTCGGCGTGGCGCGGGCCGTGGTGGCGCGGTGGCACGCGGGTGAGCTGGAGGCGTTCGAGGACCTGGTCGAGGCCTACCGGGCCGACCCGGACGGGACCGTGCGCGGGGTGCGGTTGGGCGCGCCGGTGGGGATCGGGATCGACCTGGCGGCGGTGACGCCGTGGGTGCTGGCGGCGGTGAGCGCGGCGGGCGGGGTGCTCGTGGAGAAGGCCGCCGAGGACGCCTGGTCGGCGGGGCGGCGGTGGCTGTCGCGGGCGTGGGGCCGGGGCGGGAAGCCGGAGGCGGAGGAGGCCGGGCAGGCGACGGTCGTGATCACCGTGCACCTGACCGGGCTGGGCGCGGCCGAGCCGGTCGCCCGCGCGGTGGCGGAGCAGGTCGTGCGCGAGCTGGGGGGCCGCGATGACGCTCCCGCCGCGTGAGGCGGGCGCGCCGCGCGCCCGGTACGCGCTGCTGGTGGCGGTCCTGCTCACGGCGGCGGTGTGCTCGGGCAACCTGATCTTCTACACCGCGTTCGGCGAGTGGTTCGGCAACGCGCTGAAGGCGTGCGTGAACGCGGGGGCCGACCTGCCGCCCCTGGAGCGGGCAGCCGGGTTCCAGCGCTGCGGAGCGCCCTACGAGCGGGCGCGGACGGGGTTCGCCTTCCTGTTCGCCCTGCTCACCGCGGCCCTCGGGTGGGTGGTGCTGCGGCGCCTGCCCGCGCGGCTGCACCGGCGGGCCGGGATCACCCGCGCGGCCGGGGCGCGCTGGCAGGAGGAGGCCGCCGAGGCGGTGCGGGCGCTGGGCGGCCGGGTCGTCCCCGTCGTGGAGTTCGGCTCCACCTGCCGGGAGGCGTTCACCGTCCGGGCGGGCGGCCGGGTGCGGATCGTGCTGCCCTACGGCGTGCTGGCGCTGCCCGGACCGGAGGCGTCCGCGCTGCTGCGGCACGAGTGCGCGCACGTGGCCGCCGGTGACGTCGACCGGGTGTGGCTGACCAGGGCCGTGTGGTGGGCGACCCCGGTGGTGCTGGTGCTGCCGCTGCCGCGGCTGTGGTCGGAGAGCTCGTTCGTGCTCGACTACGCGATCCGCGCGGCGCTGCTGCTGGCGCTGGTGTGGGTGGTGTCGCGCAGCGTGCTGCGCTCGCGCGAGCACGCGGCCGACCTGCGGTCCGCGCGCGAGGACCCGACCGCGCTGGACGCGCTGCTGCGCCGGGCCGCGGACCCGCCCCGCTCGTGGTCCCGCTCGCTGGCCGCGCTGCACCCGTCCACCCGGCGCCGGTTGGAGGTGCTGGCGCGCGGCGAGGTCGAGCGGCACGTCCGCGCGGTGGAGGGGTTCGCGTTCGGCGCGCTGGCCGGACTCGTCCAGCCGCTGCTGTCGCACTTCGTGCAGTCCGCGCTGCTGCCGAGCGCGGGCCTGCGGGTGACCACGCTGGTGCTGGCCCTCGTGCCCGGCGTGCTGCTGGGCTGCGCCTGGGGCCCGGCGGTGTGGCGCTCCCGCACGGTGGCGGACGTCCGGCCGGGCCGGGACCGGGTGGCGAGCGCGCTGGGCCTGCCGCTGGGGGTCGTGGTGGGCATGGCGCTGTCGCTGATCGGCACGGGCACCCCGCTGGTCGAGTCGGCGACCGCGTGGACCTGGGGTTTCACCGTCGTCATGCTGGTCGGCGCGACCGCGCTGTGCGAGGGGGCCGCCGCGCTGTGGCACCGGCGCCTGCCGGGCGGCTCGCCCCGGTGGGTCGGCGTGCTCGCGGCGCTGCTGTTCACCGGTGTGCTGGAGGCGGTCTTCTCGTTCCGGCCCGCGATCGGGTTGGGCGAGT
>NZ_JBQGCX010000331.1:0-4800 GCF_052038725.1 Actinosynnema sp. | reverse complement strand
GCCTGCCGAGCGCGGCGAGCGCCTCCCAGCGGACGGCGGTCGAGCCACCCCCCGGCCTGGGGAGGTCGAGCGCGCCCAGTTCCAGGAGTTCGCGCAGGGCGTGGACGACCGAGGCGGCCGTGCGGTGGTCGGGCATGACCGCAGATACCTCTCGCCGACCACTTCAAACACGAAGTGGGTGTGATCGGCGACACCCAAAGCTCGGACACTCTGTCCAGATGTAAGACACATCGTCTATATTCCATCCCATGCCCGCGAAACCCGATCCGAGCGCCGACGCGATCCTGGCCGCGCTCACGGCCGTGCTGCCCGGACTGGCCGCCCCGTTCGGCCGGTCCTGCGAGGTGGTCCTGCACGACTACCGGGTCCCGGAGCGCTCGGTGGTGGCCGTGGCGGGTGAGGTCACGGGCCGCCACGTGGGCGGCGCGATGAGCGAGATCGGCCTGTCCGTGCTGGCGCGCGGCGACGAGGCCGAGCCGATCCTCAACCAGCTCACCCGCACCCCGTCCGGCCGCCTGGTGAAGTCGTCCACGCTGCCGCTGCGCGACGCGCGCGGCCGGGTGTTCGGCGCGCTGTGCGTGAACCTCGACGCCACCGCGCTCCAGCAGGTCGGCGACCTGCTCCGCGACCTGGTCGGCGGGACCGCGCAGCCCACGCCCACCACGTTCGCCGACGACGTCGAGCAGGTGCTGGACGCGGTGATCCGCGCCGAGACCCCCGGCGACCCGACCGCGCTGACCAGGGCCGACCGGTTGCCGCTGATCGCGGCGCTGGACCGCAGGGGCGTGTTCCGGCTGCGCGGCGCGGCCCCGAGGGTCGCCGCGCGGCTGGGCGTGTCCCGCGCCTCGCTCTACGCGGACCTCGCCGAGTGCCGCAGGAACCCCGACCACCGGACGGAGCCCACCGCATGACACCGCCCACCCCGCACCTGCGCCTGGACCGCGAGGTCCTGCAGCGCAACGCCGACCGGTTGCGCGCCAGGATCACCGCGCTGGGGCCGGTGCTGCGCCCGCACGTGAAGACCTCGAAGTCCCCCAGGGTCGCGGAGGTGCTGCTCGGCGGCGCGCCCGGTCCGATCACGGTGTCGACGCTGCGCGAGGCCGAGGTGTTCGCCGACGCGGGGTACGACGACGTGCTGTACGCGGTGGGGATCGCACCGTCCAAACTGGACCGGGTGCGCGCGCTGCGCGAGCGCGGCGTGGACCGGGTGGTGCTGCTGGACAGCGTGGAGCAGGCCGAGGCCGTTGCCGCGCGAGGGGTTCCGGCGCTGCTGGAGGTGGACTGCGACGGTCACCGGGGCGGGGTGCCGCCGGACTCCCCCGCCGTGCTGGAGATCGCGGGCGCGCTGGGCGGGGACCTGCTGCGCGGGGTGCTGACCCACGCGGGCGAGTCGTACTTCCGGTACACTCCCGAGGAGCTGGCGCGGGCCGCCGAGCACGAGCGCGCCACCGCCGTGCGGGTCGCGGAGACCTTGCGCGCGGGCGGCTTCCCGTGCCCGGTGGTGAGCGTCGGCTCGACCCCGACGGCGCACGCCGCGCGCGACCTGACCGGCGTCACGGAGGTCCGCGCGGGCAACTACGCGTTCTTCGACCTGGTCATGGCGGGTGTGGGCGTGTGCGGGCTGGACGACCTGGCGCTGTCCGTGGTGGTCACCGTGATCGGGCACCGGAGGGAGCGCGGCTGGATCATGACCGACGGCGGCTGGATGGCGACCTCCCGCGACCGGGGAACCGGGGTGCAGCCGGTGGACCAGGCGTACGGCGTGGTGGCGCTGGAGGACGGCGGGGTGGTGCCGGACCTGCTGATGGTGGGCGCGTCCCAGGAGCACGGGGTGCTGGGGATGCGCGAGGGCAGCGCCCGCGGGCTGCCGGACTTCCCGGTGGGCACGAGGTTGCGCGTGCTGCCCGTGCACGCCTGCGCGACGGCGGCCCAGCACGGCGAGTACCACGTGGTCGGCGGAGGGCGGGAGCCCGAGGTGTGGGCGCGGGTGAACGGGTGGTGAGCGCGGTGCGGGTGCTGTCGGAGGAGCGGAGCGCCGAGCTGGCGACCCCGGAGCTGGCGTTCGGGGCGGCGCGGGCGGCGCTGCTGGCGGCGGCGGGCGGGGAGGCCACGACGTTCCCGGTGGTCGTCGGCCACGCGCACGAGCGGGCGAACCGCTTCACCGTGAAGTCCGCGTCCACGCCGGAGGTCGCGGGCGTGAAGGTCGGCGCGTACTGGCCGGGCAACGCGGACGCGCCCAGGCACAACTCGACGATCCTGCTGCTGGACAACGGGACCGGCCGCCTGGCGGCCGTGGTGGAGGCGGGCGCGGCGAACGCCCTGCGCACGGCGGCGGCGGACGCGGTCGCGGTGGACGCGTTGTCCCGCGAGGACTCCCGCACCATGGCGATCTTCGGCTCGGGGAACCAGGCGCTGCACGAGTGCGTGGCGGTGGCGCGGGTGCGGCGGCTGGAGCGGATCGTGGTGGTGGCCAGGAGCGGCGGGGAGGAGTTCGTCCGGGCGCTGCGCGCCAGGGGCCTGCCCGCCGAGCCGGGCGGCCCGGAGGCCGCGTGCGCCAGCGACATCGTGGTCACCGCGACCACCGCGCGCGCCCCGCTGTTCGACGCGCGCTGGCTGCGCCCCGGCGCGCACGTGTCCAGCATGGGCTCGGACGCGCGCGGCAAGCAGGAGCTCCCGCCCGACTGCTGGCCACCGCGACCCTGTTCTGCGACCTGCCCGAGCAGTCGAGGGAGATCGGCGAGTTCCAGCACGCCCCCGCCGACGCCCCGGTGACCGCACTGGGCCACGTCCTGTCGGGCGCGGCGCGGGGCAGGCGGTCGGCGGAGGAGATCACCGCGTTCGACAGCTCGGGCCTGGCCGTGCAGGACCTGCACCTGGCGCTGGCGCTGCTGGCGGCGGACCGGGCCTCGGGGTGAGGACCACCGGGTGGGCGCAGCTGTTTCGCGGCCGTTCGACCACACCCGCGCGCCGCGTCGAGCTGAATTCCTTCGACGTCGTTTCACCTACCTGAATCCTTTGCCCCGAACGAAATCCCCCGTTGACAGCGCGCATTTCCGGTCCGTAGCGTCCGTTCCGCCCCGCACTCCGGTTCCGCTGCCGCGAGACCTCGGGAGGAACAACAAAGGTGTTGACTCGTCGAATCCTGTCCGGAATGGGCGCGCTGCTGCTGGCCGCGGTGACGGTCGCGGCGGGCGCGGGGAGCGCGTCGGCCGCCGGGAGCGCGTTCCCGTCGCCGAACGGCTCGCAGGGGGTCGGGGCGAAGATCAAGGTGTCCGGGTCGTACGACGGTGGCCTCAAGCGGTTCTACGGCACCGGCGACCTGGGCAACGGCGGTCAGGACGAAGGGCAGTCGCCGCTCTTCGAGCTGGCCAACGGGGCCACGCTGTCCAACGTCGTGCTGGGCTCGCCCGCCGCCGACGGCGTGCACTGCCTGGGCACCTGCACGCTGAACAACGTGTGGTGGGAGGACGTCGGCGAGGACGCCGCGACGCTCAAGGGCTCCTCCTCGTCGCAGAAGATGACCGTGAACGGCGGCGGCGCGCGCAAGGCGTCGGACAAGGTGTTCCAGCACAACGGGCCGGGCACGATCCACATCAAGAACTTCCAGGTCGACGATTTCGGGAAGCTCTACCGCTCGTGCGGCAACTGCGGCACCCAGTACAAGCGGAATGTGATCCTGGAGAACGTGACCGCGTACTCGCCGGGCAAGGTCCTCGCCGGGATCAACACGAACTACGGCGACACCGCGAAGTACACGAACGTCACGATCGTCGGCGACAGCAGCAAGAAGATCGTGGTGTGCGAGAAGAACAAGGGCGTCACGAGCGGCGAGCCGAGCAAGATCGGCAGCGGCCCGGACAGCACGAACTGCCTGTACTCCTCGTCGAACATCACCTACCGGTAGCCGGTAGCCGGGCGATCCGGCGGTCGGGCAGCGCACGGCGGTCCCGCCCGGGGGGGGCGGGGCCGCCGGTCACGCCACCGCGCGGGGGGCGGGCTGCTCGGCGTCTACCCGGACCGCCCGCACCAGCGGCGCCCAGTCGCCCGGCTCGTCCTCGGCCGCCGACAGCAGGTCGAGGAACGCCCGCAGCACCGCGCGCCGCCTGCCCGCGCAGTCCGCGCCGAGCTGGTCCGCGCAGTGCCGGGCGAACTCGCGCAGCGCCTCGTCCGGCAGGGCGCTCCGCCCGCCGCCAGCGTGCACGTCCCGCACCGCCGCCAGCAGCCGGGTGAACTCCTCGCCCTCCAGCGCGCGCAACCGCACCACCGGGCCGAACAGGTCGTCGCCCGCCGGGGGCAGCGCGGTGCGCAGCGCCTCGCAGGTGTGCAGCCCGTAGCGGGGATCGGTGAGCGCGCTGGGGGTCCCGGCGAACAGGTGCGCCAGGTGCGGGCTGCCGCCGCCGAGGCTGTCCTCCACGATCCGCCGCACCCCCTCGTGCTCGGCGGCCCGGTCCGGGGCGGCGGCCAGGGTGTCCAGCTCGTCCAGGCACACCAGCAGACCCCGGTAGCCCGCCATCGTGGTGAACCTGGCCAGCAGCTTGATCCGGTCGGTCAGCGGCACGTCGTCCAGGGTGGCGCGCAGGCCGAGCGCGGCGCGGGCGCGGGCGGGCGGGCACTCGCCGCGCAACCAGCGCAGCGCGTCCACCGCGAGCAGCCCGTCACCGGTGTGGTGGCCGCGCCAGTAGGCGGCGACGGCCTCGGCGACCCCGGCGCCGCCGGGCAGCTCCTCCAGCCGGGCGGCGCGCTCGCGGATCACCCGCTCCGGGTCGCGGCCCCGCTCGCGCGCGACCGTGACGGCGGTGG
>NZ_JBQGCX010000330.1:0-2678 GCF_052038725.1 Actinosynnema sp. | reverse complement strand
GCGCGACCACGGACACGTCCTCCCCGTCGGACAGCTGCGCGGTCTGCCTCGGCGCGGTCGGGTCGCCGACGTCCCACAGCCGCACCCTGCTCTGGTTGTCAGTGGTCGCCAGCACCCGGCTGTCCTGGCTGAACGCGAGCGCGGTGACCCAGCGCGGGTGGTCGGGCAGCACGCCGATCAGGCGGGGCGCGGCGGGGTCGGCGGCGTCCCACAGCTCGACGGCCATCGCCTCCCGCACCAGCGCCAGCAGCTTCCCGCTCGGCGCGTAGGACAGCTGCGTGACCTGCCCGTCGAAGGTGTGCGCGGGGACCGGTTCGCGGGCGTCGGTGGCGTCCCACAGCCGGGCGCCGGGGCTCTCCAGCGTGGTCGCGAACGCCTGCGCGGCGGAGGTCACGGCGAACGAGGTGACCGCGTCGACCGGGGTGGTGAGCGTGCCGATGCGCGGGTAGAGGCGGTCGTCGACCGGTTCGCCGACGCGGGCGCTGGGCAGCGGGCGGCCGTCCGGGGACAGCGCGGGCGAGGTGCGCACGGACCGGCTGACCGTGCTGCCGGACTTGCCCGCGTGCGCGCCGAGCACCGCGTCGCGCAGGTCGTCGGTGCCGCTGAGCCGGTAGGCGGCGATCACCAGCTGGTCGGCGATCAGCGGGTCGCTCTCGCGCTTGCCCAGCGACTCGTTGGCGGCGAACCGGGCCAGCGCGATGTTGCGCTGCTCGGTCGCGGTCTCCTGCGCCCGGATGGTCTGCACCATCGCGCCGCCCGCGAGCAGCAGCAGCACCGCCAGCAGCGCCACGAGCTGGCGGAGCCTGCGGGTCTGCCGGTGGGCGAGGCGGCGCTCGCGGTCGCGGGCCTGGGAGCTGGCGGCCAGGAACTCGCGCTCGCGCGCCGACGTGCGGGCGCGGGGGCGGCGGGTCCACTCCAGCGCGGTGTCCAGGCGGGTGCCCCGGTAGAGGGCGTCGGGGTCGCGGTGCAGGGAGACCCACGTCGCGGCGGCCTCGGTGAGCTGGCGCAGGGTGCGCAGGCCCTCGCGGTCCTCGGCGAGCCAGCCGCGCAGGCGGGGCCAGGAGCGGATCAGCGCCTCGTGGGCGATCTCCACGCGGTCGCGGTCGAGGGTGAGCAGGCGGGCGTGGGCGAGCCGGTCGAGGACCACGTCGACGTCCACGTCGTCGTCCAGCTCGGCGCGCGGCAGGCTGCGCTTGGTGTCCTCGGTGCCGTCGCCGAGCGCGGTCAGGCGCAGGAACACCTGGCGGGCCAGCTCGCGCTGCTGGCGTTCGAGGGAGGTGTAGGTGCGCTCGGCGGTCTGCGCGATGGCGTACTGCACGCCGCCCGCCGCCTCGTACCCGGCGAGGGTGAGCGTCGCGCCCCTGCGGCGGCGCCAGGTCTCCAGGAGGGCGTGCGAGAGCAGCGGGAGCACGCCGGGCTGGCCGGTGGCGTCGGCGACGAGGCGGGAGACCAGGGCGGTCTCGACGGTGCAGGAGGCCTTCACGGCCGGTTGCATGATCGCCTGGCGGAGCTCCTCGGTGCCCATGGGGCCGATGAGGAGCTGGTTGTCCTCCAGCGCGGCGACCAGGTCGGGGTGCTGGGCGCAGTGGCCGTAGAAGTCGGCGCGGACGCTGATCACCACGGGTTGCGGGGCGTCGAGCAGCTCGGCGATGAACGCGGCGCGGCGGGAGTGGTCCGAGCAGAGCGTGAAGACCTCCTCGAACTGGTCGATGATCACCAGGTCGGCGGGGGTCTCGGGGAGGGCGAGGTCGGCGGCGGACGGGGTGGTGAGCAGCGTGGTCCCGGCGAAGCGGGCTACCAGGCCGGCTTGCAGCAGCGAGGACTTGCCCGCGCCGGAGGCCCCGAACACGGCGGTGAACCGGGCGGAGCCGACCCTGGCGAGGAGGTCCTCGAGGAGCTGGTCGCGGCCGAAGAACCACTCGGAGTCGCGCGGCTGGAACGCGGCGAGCCCGGCGTACGGCGGGTGCTGCTCGACCGGCGGCGGGGCCTCGGGCGCGACGGCGGCGGCGACCTCGTGCCACCGGTCCTCCCAGGCGGCCACGTCGCCCTCGCAGGCCCGCACGTAGGCGAGCGTGACGGCGAGGCTCGGCAGCTTCCGACCGCCCGCGGCGTCGGAGAGGGTGGTGGCGGAGTAGTGCGCCTTGGCCCCGAGCTGCCGGTAGCTGTGCCCGCCCGCGCGGTCGCGCAGCGAGCGCAGGTCGGCGGCGAACTTGAGCAGCGGGGTGTCACCGACGTCCAGGGGACGCTCTCCACGCGGCACAGCCGTCCACCCCCTCGTGAGGTCGATTGTCTGTGTCTGGTGACGCGGAGTCCAGGTCTGACGGGTGGTCCGGGAACCATACCCACTGGTCGGGTGGTGGGAGAACCTGTTCTGCGGTAAGGGATTTCAGTTGCGACGACTGCCCGTGATCATGCCAGTGCTGTTCGGGGGATGGGGGTGCGGACGGGGTTCCCCCATACGCCGCAACGGATCGGGGCTGGGCGGGGTAGGGGGTGGGCGAGTCGGCCCTCACGCTTGCGGCCGGAACGGGGGTGGGGGTGTGGGGGCGCGGAATGGGGTGGCGGGGCGGGGATCGCTGGTGGATCGCAGGTGTGGTGGGGCGGGGCGGTTTGGGCGGAGGGTGCTGCGCGGGCTGGCGGTCGCGCGGGGCGGTTCGGGCGGGTTGGAGCGGTGCGCG
>NZ_JBQGCX010000329.1:0-3177 GCF_052038725.1 Actinosynnema sp. | reverse complement strand
ACGACCCGGCGGCGTGCGGGTGGTGCCCGCTGTGCAACGCGGTGGCGCTGGCGCGCGGCGACCGGTCGCAGCTGGCGTCCAGGGCGGCGGAGCACGTGGCCGGGCTGATCGCGGTGCTGCGGGCGGCGCTGGTCGAGGCGGACGCGAAGGCGGGGCGGGGCGGTGCCGGTGGCCCGTTCGGCGCCGGGCCCGATCCGGCCGGGCCCGATCCGGCCGGACCAAACGGCGCGGGGCCCGCCGAGGAGCGCGTGGCGCGTCCGCGCGTGCAGCGCGTTCCCGTGGTGCGCAAGCCGTGCTGACGATCGGGATCGACGTCGGCGGGACGAGCGTGCGCGCCGGGGTCGTGGACGCGGACGGCGCGGTGCTCGACACCACGCGCACCGCCACGCCCGGCGACGAGCGGGCGCTGGAGGAGGCCATCGGCGGGGCGGTGCACGAGCTGGCCGAGCGGCACGAGGTCGCCGCGGTCGGGCTCGCGGTCGCCGGGTTCGTGGCCTCGGACCGGCGCACGGTGATGTTCGCGCCGCACCTGGCGTGGCGGCACGCGCCCGTGGCCGAGCGGATCTCGGAGCGGGTCGGGATGCCGGTGGTGCTGGAGCACGACGCGAACGCGGCGGCGCTGGCCGAGCACCGGTTCGGCGCGGCGCGCGGCGCGGGCGTGGCGGTGCTGGTCGCCGTGGGCACCGGCATCGGCGGGGCGCTGCTGATCGACGGTGAGGTGTTCCGGGGCGCCCACGGCGTGGCCCCCGAGCTGGGGCACCTGCGGCTGGTGCCGGACGGCAGGCCGTGCCCGTGCGGCAAGAACGGGTGCTGGGAGCGGTACTGCAGCGGCACCGCGCTGAGCTCGACGGCCGTGGAGCTGCTCGCGAAGCACCCCGGCGTGTCGACGGTGCTGGCGCGGGAGGCGCGCGGGGACGCGCGGGCGATCACCGGGAGGCGGGTGGCGGGCGCGGCCCGCGACGGCGACCCGCTGGCGCAGCGCGCGGTCGCCGACCTGGCCAGGTGGCTGGGGGAGGGGTTGGCGCTGGTCGCGGACGTGTACGACCCGGAGGTGGTCGTGGTCGGCGGCGGCGTGTCCGAGTCGGCGACCCTGTTCCTGGACGACGCGCGCGAGCACTACGCGTCCGTGGTGACCGGCTCGGGCCACCGCCCCCTGGCCCGCATCCGGACCGCGCAGCTGGGCGACGACGCCGGGCTGGTCGGGGTCGCGACCCTGGCCAGGGACCTGGTGGTGGGCGCGGCGCAGTCGCCCGGAGGGCGGCTGGGCTGAGGGGTGCGGGGCGGTTCTGCGGACGCGGGATGGTTCTGCGGGCGTGGGGTGGCTCTGCGGGCGTGGGGTGGTTCTGTGGATGCGGGATGGTTCTGCGGGCGCGGGGCGGTTCTCCGGCGGGCAGCGCAGGCGGGCAGCCCCGGCTGACGCCGCCGGCGGGTGGCGCCGCCCGCCCGGCCGCTCCCACCCGGTTATCCCCACCGCCCCCGGTCTGCCGTTGCGGGCGCGCGGTGGACCGCCCGGCTCCTTCCGGGCCCGCCCCCCGCGGATCGCGGGCCGGTTCCCCGGCTGGTGGGAGCGCTCTCACGATCGTTCGCCGGGATCACGGCATCGCGGCGGGCGGATCGTTCCGGCGCGGCGCCGCCCCCGCTGATCCACGTACGATCCACCCCGTGCGCGACTTCGGTGCCGACGACCCCGTTCGAGGGCAGGCGGTCGCCCCCGAGCGCGGTGGGCGGCCCCGCTACCAGGCCGTTCCCGAGCCCGCGCCCGGCTCCCGCCCCGCCGCTGCGCCGAGTGCCGTCTCCACCGCCGCGCCCGGACCCCGCGCTGCCACCGCGCCGGTACCGGCCTCGAGCCCCCGTGACGATCCCGGCACCGGCCACGAGACCGTCCTCTGCTCCTCCGACCCCGACCTGCTCGCCTCCGCGGGCTCGTTCGCGGCCGAGGGCCTCGCCCTCGGCGAGCCGGTCCTGCTCGCCTGCGCCCCCGAGCGCGCCGACCTGCTGCGCTCCCGCCTCGCGACCCCCGCCCCCGGCCTGCTCGACCTCCCCCTCGACCCGCGCCCCGCCGAGGCACTCCTCGTGCTGCGCCGCAAGGTCGACGAGCTCCTGCGCGGCGGCGCGGAGCGGGTTCGGGTGGTCGGCGGCGCGCCCTCTCCCCGCGCCGGGGCGAGCTGGGACTGGTGGGCCCGGTTCGAGCTCGCGGTCACCGAGGTGTTCGCCGACGCGCCCGTGCGCGTGCTCTGCCCCTACGACCTGCGCGTCACCCCCGACCGGGTGGTGACCGACGTCCTGCGCGCGCACCCCGGCCTGCTCCGCCCGGACGGCGAGCGCGTGCCCAACCCCGGTCACGCGCCCGGCGCCGTCGTGGCGGGCGACCCGCCGCACCCGCTCGAAGCCGCCCCGCCCCTCGTGGACGCCCTCGACCCCACCCCGGCCGAGGCGCGCCGGGCGGTCGAGCGGGCCACCGCGGCCACCGCGCTCACCGAGGACGAGCACGACGACGTCGTCTACGCGGCCAGCGAGGCGGTCACCAACGGGCTCAGCCACGGCCGCGCCCCGGTCCGCCTGCGCGTGTGGGCCGACCGCGAGCGGGTCCTGGTCGTGGTCACCGACCGGGGGCAGGGGCCGCCGAACCGGCTGGTCGGCATCGTCCCCACCGAGGGCAGCTCCACCGCCGGGCTCGGCCTGTGGCTCACCCACCGCACCTGCCGCGACGTCGCCCTCACCTGGGCCCCGGACGGCTTCACCGTGCGGGTGCTGGTCGGCGCGCCGTCACCGCCGCGCGAGCCCTGACCCCGCGCGAGCCCCGACCCCGCGCGGACCTCGGAGACCCCGCGCGGACCTCAGAGCTGCGCCCCGTCGTCCCACCCGGAGTCCGGCGGCGGCCCGTTGCGGATGCGCATGATCAGCAGCGCCACGCCCGAGCACAGCACCACCAGCGCCAGCGGCGCCCCGTACTGCGTGGTCAGCCCGAACAGCCCCGGCGCCACGAGCAGCACCACGCCCACCGCGATCAGCACGAGCGCCGCGACCGTCCCCTTGCGCAACGTCGGCAGCGGCGGCGGCTCCGGCGGGACGTAGTGGTCCTCCGGGTCCTCCTCGGCGACCACCGACGGCTGCCCCTCGGGGCGCAGCGGCACCGGTTCGGCCTCGGCCCTGCCCTCGGCGGGCTTCTCGGCCTTC
>NZ_JBQGCX010000328.1:0-2201 GCF_052038725.1 Actinosynnema sp. | reverse complement strand
GCCTGGGCGAGCGCAGGCTGGCCGCGCTGGAGGAGCGCGCCGAGGTGCTGCTGCTGCTCGGCCGGGGCGCCGAGCTGGTGCCGCAGCTGACCGCCCTGGTCGGCGAGCACCCGCTGCGCGAGCGCGGCCACGGGCTGCTGAGGCGGGCGCTGTGCCAGGCGGGCAGGCAGGCCGAGTCGCTCGCCGCCTACCGGGACGCCCGGCGCGCCCTCATCGACGAGCTGGGCGTCGAGCCGGGGCCGGAGCTGCGCAGGCTCCAGCAGGCGATCCTCGCCGGGGACGACCCCGAGCCCGCGGGTGCCCGCAAGCCCGCCGCCGTGCCCGCCCCGGAGCCCCGGCCCTCGGCCACCCCGGCGCAGCTGCCCCGCGCGCCCGCCGCCCTCGCGGGCCGGGCCGCCGCGCTGGCGCGGATGGACGAGCTGCTGCGCGCCCAGCGCGACAGCGGGGTCGTCCTCGTCGTCACGGGACCCGCCGGGGTCGGCAAGACCGCGCTCGCGCTGCACTGGGCGCACCGCGTGCGCGACGAGTTCCCCGACGGGCAGCTCTACGCCGACCTGCACGGGTACGACCCGAACCAGGAGCCGCTCGGCGCGGGCGAGGTGCTCAACCGCTTCCTGCGCACCCTGGGCGTGCCCGCCGAGGACGTCCCGGTGGGCGTGGACGAGCGCTCCGCCCTGTTCCGCACGCTCGTCGCGGACCGGCGCATGGTGGTGCTGCTCGACAACGCGCGCGGCTCCACCGAGCTGATGGCCCTGCTCACCGGCGCGCCGTCGTGCGTCCTGGTCACCAGCAGGCGCAGGCTCGTCGGCCTCGTCGCGCACGCCGAGGCGCACCTGGTCGAGCTGGACGTGCTCGACCAGGACTCGGCGCTGGAGCTGCTCGGGCGGCGCGACCCCGGCGAGATGGGCGCACTGCGCAGGCTGGCCGTGCTGTGCGACGGGCTGCCGCTGGCGCTGCGCATCGCGGCGGCCCGGCTGGCCGCGCCGTCGCTGCGCGCCGCCGAGCTGGTGGCCGAGCTGGACGACGAGCACGGCAGGCTCGCCGCGCTCGGGCTGGAGGACGAGGACTCCACGGTCCGGGCCGCGCTGGACGCCTCGCGCCGCGCCCTGCCGCCCCGGCCCGCGCACCTGCTCGCCCTGCTCGGGCTGCACCCCGGCGCGGACATCACCCCGCACGCCGCCGCCGCGCTCGCCCGGCTGCCGCTGGCCGCCGCGCAGCGCGAGCTGGACGTGCTCACCTCGGCGAACCTGCTCACCGCCAACGAGCCGGGGCGGTACGGCGCGCACGACCTGGTCCGGGTCTACACCCGCGCGCTCGCCGCCGAGCTGCCCGAGGACCAGCGCCGCGCGGCCACCGGCCGGGTGCTGGACTACTACCTGCACTGCGCCGACCTGGCCGACGCCCTGATGCCGGTGGGCCGGGGCGCGGTGCGGGTCGCGCCCGAGCACGTGCCCGCCGACGTGCCCGCGCTCAGCGGCGTCGTGGACGCCACCGCCTGGCTGGAGGCGGAGCAGGCGAACATCATCGCCGCCGCCGAGCACGCGGGCGACTCCGGCGAGCGGCGCTGGCTGGCGCACGCCTGGCAGCTGCCCTACACCCTGTCGCGGTTCTTCTGGCTGCGCGCCGACCGGCACACCTGGCTCAGCACCACCGAGCGCGCGCTGGGCGCGGCCACCGAGCTGGGCGACCCCGAGGCGCGGTTCGTGACGCTGTTCAACCTCGGCGTGGCGCTCGCCCAGTTCCACCGCTCCGAGGAGGCGCTGGCCAGGCACCAGGAGGCGCTGGAGGTCGCGCGCTCGTGGGGCGACGTGTCGGCGCAGGCCAGGGCGCTCACGACGGTCGCCGACACGCTCCAGCTCCTGGGCCGGGTCGACGAGTCCGAGTCCTGCTACCGGGAGGCGCTGGAGGTCAGCCGGGCGGCCGGGTCCCGGTGGGCCGAGGCCAACGCGCACCACAACCTGGGGCTGCTGTACTCGGTGAGCAGGCGCTACCCGGACGCCCTGCCCTGGCTCGACGCGGCCATCCGGATGTACCGGGAGGTGGGGGAGCAGTGCGGCGAGTCCTCCTGCCACGCGGACCTGTCCACGGTGCTGCTGGAGTCGGGCGAGCACACCTCGGCCGCCGCGTCCGCGCGGACCGCGCTGTCGGGGGGCCCCGCGGGGGGCCGCGCCCAACACCCGGCGGGCGCGGCCCACCGGCGG
>NZ_JBQGCX010000327.1:0-2680 GCF_052038725.1 Actinosynnema sp. | reverse complement strand
GTGGCCACGGACGTGGCGCGCGAGGTGTACGCGACCGCGACGTCCCTGCTGGACGACCACGTCCCGCCGGGCGCGGTGCGGCTCATCGGCGTGCGGGTGGAGCAGCTGTCCGAGGGCACGGCGGGGGAGCAGTTGGCGTTCGACGCCCCCGAGCGCGGCTGGCGCGAGGCGGAGCAGGCGGCCGACCAGGCGAGGACCCGCTTCGGCACGGCGGCGGTCCGCCCGGCCTCCCTCCTCTCCACCGCCCCGGCCCGCTCGGCGGAACCCGAGCCGAAACCGGAACGCCACCCCGAGGGCCGCTGAACCCGACCGCCACCCGATCACGCCCCTCCGGCCAGCCGCGCCCGCCTCCCCCTCCGCTGTCTCTCCTCCACTTCCGGAGCTCTCCGCTGTCGGGCCTCTCTGTTCCGGGTCTCTCAACTCCCCGCTCTCTCTTGCTTCCGGGTCGCCTGTTCATCGCATCCGTTCGCCCTGCTCGTCTCGTTCGGCGCTGCTTTCCGGGGCTCCGCAGTCGCCGGGCCGCCGTTCGGGTGTCATCCCGGCGTGCTCCCCACCCGTTCGCGCTAACCGAGTGCACCCTGTTCTGGTGGAGCGGTTCTGGGCCCGGTTGACCGTCGCGGAGCAGGGCCTCCTGCGCGCCGCGGGTGTCGAGCGCGACTACTCGCGCGGCGCCGTCGTGTGCCGCGAGGGCGAGACCACCGCGCACGTCCTGGTCGTCCGCGAGGGCCTCCTCCGGGTCACCGCCGTGACCCCGACCGGCGAGCGCCTGCTCGCGGTGCGCGGTCCCGGCGACATCGTCGGCGAGCGGTCCGCCGTGGACGGACTTCCCCGCTCGGCCACCGTCAGCGCCAGCGGTCGCACCAGGGCGCTCGTGCTCACCGCCGCCACGTTCACCGCCCTGTGCCGCCGCGAGCCCGGCATCTCCTGGGCCGTCCTCGGCGTGGTCGTCGGCCGCCAGCGCGACGCGGACCGCCAGCGCGTGCAGATCAGCGGCACCGCCACCCAGCGGGTCGCCGCGGTCCTGCTCGACATGGCCCTCCAGCGCGGCATCGCCGACCAGGGGGCCGTGCCGTTCACCCAGGAAGAACTCGCGGGAATCGCCGGAACCTCGCGAGAATCACTGGTCCGGGTGCTGCGCTCCCTGCGTTCCGAGGGCATCATCTCCACGGGCAGGCGCGTGGTGGACATTCACGACGTCCGGCGCCTCCAGGGTTACGCGGACTGAATTCCGGCCCAGTGCGTCATCTGACGCAGATCCCCTTCGCGAGTGCTCCTAAAAAGGAGCCATGACGAAAGGGGGAGCCATGATCCGCCGTGAAGCCGAGATCAGGTCCCGCAGGAAGTTCACCGAGCGGCTCGCCTGCGCGCTGCTGTTCTCCGCCATCCAGCTGTGGGCGTTGGCCGTGGTGCTGACCCGCTTGGAGGTCGACGGCGTGACCGCGCTGGCGATCGCCTTCTGCACCGCGGGCGGACTGGTCGCCCTCTACGACGCCTGGTCCGGCGTGCGCGTCACCGCGCGTGAAATCGATCAGGAGATCAACCAGGAGGAGGAACTGGCGAGGTTCTGATCGGGTGAAGGTGATTTCGAGGGGTAATCACCTTCCGGGCAAAGGCTCCCGGCGGCCACCAGGCCACCGGGAGCCTTTCCCGTTCCGCCCCGCCCATACCCCACTCCGCCCCCCACTTCCCGTCATTCCCCCAAGTTCTCCACACCCCCACCGGTTGTCCACAACCCCCGCTTTCCCTCCTCGCCGCCCGCCCCAGGGCCGCCCACAGTGGACCCATGCGCCTCACGCCCACGATCAACCTCGATGCCCTGGCCCTCCTCTTCGCGAACCGCATCGCCTCCGCCGCACTCCTGGTCCGCCTGGGCCTGCCCGCGGCCGAACTCCTGTCCCGCTGCGAACGCGGCGGCCCGTGGCAGCGCCTGCTCCCCGGAGTCCTCCTCCTCTCCCCGATCCCGCCAACCCGGACCCAGTGGGCGCGCGCGGCGCTCTGCTACGCGGGCGCGGACGCCCAGCTCACCGGGATCGACGCCCTCCACCTGCACGGAATGCGCTCACTGCCTCCGGCGGGCCAGATCCTGGTCCTCTCCCGCAGAGGCAAACCGCCCACCGACCGAGTGAGGGTGATGGCCACCAGACACCCGCCACCACCGCTGCTGGTGAACGGCTTCCCCACCGCCCCACTGCCGAGGGCCGCGACCGACGCGGCACGGGTGCTCGACAACCCCCGCGCCCTGAGCGCCGTCTTCACCGAGGTCGTCACCAGAACCGGTGTCTCCACCGCAGACCTGCGCGCACTCCTGCCCAAGGCGACGGCCGCGACCCGCCAAGCCCTGGCCGTGGTGGAACGCCCGCCCCTGGCGGTGAAACGAGCCCAGGAGCTGACGACCCACCTGGGCCTGCCGGAGCCGAGGTGGAGCCCCACGATCACCACGGCGGAGGGCGACCCCTTGGGCGTGGCCGACGCCTGGTGGGACGCCTACGGCCTGGCCTGGCAGTTCAGAACCCCAAAACCCTCCTCGACGGCCCTGCAGGCAGCGGGCGCGGTGGTCGTCCACACCGACCCGACAACCCTGAGAACAGGAGGCCCCCACCTCCTGACCCCCCTGGCAAGGGCCACCGCCCAAGCCCAAACCCGCCCCCGCCCACCTCTGACGGCGAAGAACGGCATCACC
>NZ_JBQGCX010000326.1:0-2355 GCF_052038725.1 Actinosynnema sp. | reverse complement strand
CGCGCCGTCGGGTGCAGGTCGAAGTCGTCGTCCAGCCACACCAGCGGGCGCTGCCAAGCGAACCGGGCCACGGCGTCGTACTTCCAGCCACCGCCGGTGCTCCCGCACTCGACCACCCGCAGGTTCGGCAGGCCGATCGCCGGACCGACCACCGTGTTCGCCTGGTGCCCCCAGGTGGTGGCCCAGACCAGCTCGGCGTCACCCGCCGCGTCGAGCAGGGCCGCCCCGTGGTCGGGGTTGAACCACATCCGCAGCGGGCGCCGCCTGCTCCAGCCGCGCAACCGGAAGCGGTGCTCGACGAAGCCCGGTGGTTTCGCGTCAGCGCCTGCCGCGAACGGGTTCAGCGGGCCGTCCACGTCGAGCAGCAGCACGGGGCGCATGACGAAGATCGTGTCAGGACCGGTGCCTGCGCAGTGGCGAGGGCAGGGTGAAGCGCCCCGGTGGCCAGGTCCGGGTCGGCCAGGTCGGGCGCAAGCGAGCCGCGATCACCTCGCACGTCCCATTGTTCCCGAACCGCGACTGGCTCGGGCGGGATCGGGGGCGAATCGGCATCGCACTTTCGGGTGATCTAGTCCAGCGCCACGTGGCCGGTGACGACGGTGGTCGTCGCGCCGCCGATCCACAGCTCGTCGTCGGCGTCCCGCTCCACCAGCACGTGCCCGTCCGCCCCGACCACCGTCCCCTGGTGCGCGGCGTACCGGTCGGGCGCGCGGCCGGTGTCCACCAGCCAGCGGGCCACCCCGGCGTTCAGGCTGCCGGTCACCGGGTCCTCGGTCACCCGGTCGCCCTCCACGAACAGCGCCCGCACCTCCACCAGGTGCGGCGAGCCGGGCGGGTGCGGGCCGACCAGGCCGAGCGCCGGGGCGTCCGCCAGTTCCCGCGCGGTCGGGACGCGCGCGCCCAGCACCGAACCCGCGTCCGGCGCCAGCACCGCGATCCAGCCGGGGCCGTTGTCCACGTGCGCGGCGTCGACCACCGGCACGTCCAGCGCCTCGGCCAGGTGCGCGCGCAGGTCCGCGTCGACCGGGCCGGACCGGGTCAGCGGGGGAGCGGCGAAGGCCAGACCGCCCTCGGTCCTCCGCACCCGGACCAGGCCCGCCTCGCACTCCTGGGTGACAACGGGCTTGTCCGCACCAAACCGCTCGGCCCAGGCGTGGCACGCGCCCAGCGTCGGGTGCCCGGCGAAGGGAAGTTCGCCCGAGGGGGTGAAGATCCGCACCCGGTAGTCCGCAGGTCCGGTCGGGGGCAGCAGGAAGACCGTCTCGGACAGGTTCGTCCAGCGCGCGAACCGGGCCAGCTCCGCGTCCGACAGGCCCTCGGCGTCCCCGACCACGGCCACCGGGTTGCCGCGCAGGGACGTCCCCGCGAACACGTCCACCTGGCTGAACCACCTGCTCACGACAACCCCCTCGCCGACGACGCGCCACCTGAACCCGCCGAGCGCCGATCTTTCACCTGATCGTGCCGAGCAGGCGGCCCACGAGATCGTGCCACCCCGCTTCGAGGCGCTTCTGGCTCATGCCGCGCGTGGTCCGCAGGTGGTTCACCAACCCGATCTCCAGGTACCCCATCAGCGTGACCGCGTGCAGCGTCAGGTCACCGCCCGCGCCCGCCTCCCGCAGCAGCACCACCAGGTGGGTCTGCCGCAACCGCTGACCGGGCACCGCGTAGCGCCGGTCGGGGTCGGTCTCGGCGGCCAGGTACAGGTCCCGGTCGCCGTGCTCGTGCCGCAGCACGGCGGGCCCGAAGGCGTGCAGCCGCTCGGCCGCGCCCGCGCCAGGCCCCAGGGGCGGCGGTCCGGCCAGGTAGGCCGCCTGGAGCCGCTGCTCGCTGCGGTCCAGCAGGGCCAGCAGCAGGCCGGTGCGGTCGCCGAAGCGCCGGAACACCGTGCCCTTGCCGACGCAGGCGGCGCTGGCCACCGCGTCCATCGTCAGGTTGGCCGCGCCGTGCTCGTCCACCAGCAGCGCGGCGGCCTCCAGCAGGCGCGCCCGGTTGCGCGCGGCGTCGGCGCGCAGTCGTGGCTCTCCGGTTACCGGCTCCACGTCGATGCGCACCGGTCCGGTAGGGGTGCTCATGTGGCCAGGTTAACGCCATCGGGGCAGAAGTGGACTGCGGTCCGGATAGGTGGTAGAACGTTCAAGCACCACCAACCGGACCGTGGTCCGGTTGACCCCCACGCTGCACCACCCAGGAGAACCTCAGATGTCTGCACGCGTCCTCGCGTTCGTCGGCAGCCTCCGCGCGGCCTCGCACAACCGCCAGCTCGCCGAGACCGCCGTCAAGCTCTCCCCCGAGGGCCTCGACATCGACCTCTACGAGGGCAGCGCCGACGTCCCCTTCTACAACGAGGACATC
>NZ_JBQGCX010000325.1:0-2807 GCF_052038725.1 Actinosynnema sp. | reverse complement strand
GCTGCTGCTGCCGCCGCCGCGCTGCTGCTGCCGCCGCGCCACCGCCTCCGGCCGCCGAAGCCCACTCGCCGCGGAAAGCGCTTTCCCGTCGGGCGGGAACCGTCACCGCCCCGTGCGCTCGAAGAGTCGCGGTCCAGGAGGAACGTCATCGCTGAAGACCGCTGCCAAGCCGGCGGAACCCCACCGGACAACCCTGCCGGAGACCCCTGCCGGAGACCCCTGTGCCTGTCCCAGTCGGAGCGCCCGCCGCTGTTTGACGAAGCGCTTCCCTGACCGGTGCCGTGCCGTGCCGTGCTCCCGTCCCGTCACCTGCCACTCGCACCGTGCTCCCGCAGGCCCCCCGACCGCGGTTCCGCCCGGTTCCGCCCGCCGCTACAAGACGATCGTCGGCGTGACCACGGTCTTCCCGGCCACGCCCCCCGCGCCGTCGGCCAGGTGCACGATGATCTGCGTCGTCCCGGCAGGCACGTCCGGCACCACGAACCGCCCGACGTCGTCGGCCTTCGCCGTGGTCGACCCGTGGTCCGCGACCCTGACCTCCACGGTGTGCTCCCCGGCGGGCACCAGCCACCCGTCGATCCGGTGCCTGCCGCCCATGGACGTGAAGTTCACCATCAGGGTCAGGTCGTCCACCGTGAAGGTGATCGTCCCCTGCTGGCCGACGCCCCTGACCCCGGTGAGCGAGGCCGACCGCTCCCACCGGGCGACCTCGACGTCCAGGTCCTCCAGCGCCACGGCGAACTGGATGCGCTCCACCAGGCTGGCGGGCGGCGGGTCCAGCTCGTACACCAGTCGCCGCAGCTCGGCGAGGACTGCGGTGTCCTCGTTGTTCCCTCTGTGGTCATCGCGCGGATCGATGTCGTTGTTCACCGCGATCCTCCTTCCGCTTCGAGATGCGCCCGCAGCGTGCCCAAGCACCGACCCCTGGTGGGGCCGATGCTGCCGCGGGGCATGGACAGTGCTTCCGCCACCGCGCGGTACTCCGCACGCCCGGCGAGGACGGTGAGCCGCAGCAGCTCCTGGCACCGCTGCGACAGCTTCCCGAAGGCGCGCCACAAGCGCTGGTCGCGATCGTCGACCAGCGCGGCGTCCTCGGGCAGTCCGATGTTGCTCTCCTGCTGCTCCGCCATCTCGTCGGACAGCGACGACTCGCGCCGCGACGGCGTCCAGGTCCGCTGGGCCTCGCGGCGCGTGGCGACCACCAGCCACCCGGCCAGCGCCCTGGGCTGGGTGATCCGCCCCAGGTTCCTGAGCAGGGCCAGCCACACGGTCTGGACGACGTCCTCGGCCGTGCTCCGGTCCAGCCCGTGCCCCCGCGCCACGTGCCAGACCAGCGGGGTCAGGTCGGGGAGGAGCACGTCCAGCGCCCGCCGATCGCCCGAGCGGGCGGCGATGAGGCAGACCTCGTGCCGGTCCGTGCCGTCGAGCCCTTCCCACGGTGGGCGCTCACCGGTCATGCGCAGCTCGCCCACGCCGCCACCTCCTCCTCGCAGTGCCCCCGGACCGATCCGATCGTCACACACCCCGACCCCCGGAACGGCGGGGCGGTCCGCGCTGCCCCCCTGACAGCGCGGACCACCGCCGCGGTGGGTGCGGCCCGGTCGACACCCCTCGAACTCGGCCGACGCCGCATCCCTCTCCCCCCTCAGGCATCTCCCCCTCGGCGACCCCTGCGGTCACCAGTTAAGGAGCGGGTGGTTCCGGGCTGGATACGTCACTTCCCATCCACAGTGTCCGGTCCGCCCGTTCGAGTGAACTTTCCGCAGTTCAGCGGTGTTGAGCCCCTCTTGTTCACAGTTTTCCGGAAGTCGCGCCCTAGGCGTTCCCCGCGACGGGTTCTATGGTCTAGACCATGTTGGAGATCATCGCCCTGACCCCGGCGGACGCGGCAGCGGCCCAGGCCGGCGGCGCGGACCGCCTGGAGCTGGTGGCGGACATGGCGTCGGACGGCCTGACCCCGTCCGCCGAGGTGCTCCGCGACGTGCTGTCCACGACGGACCTGCCGGTGCGCGTGATGCTGCGCGACGCGCCGGGCTTCGCCCCCGCCGACCCGCCGTCCCTGCGCCGCGCGGCGGCCCGGCTGCGGGAGGCGGGCGCGACCGAGTTCGTGCTGGGCTTCCTGGGGGCCGGGGGAGCGGTCGACCGGGAGGCGTGCGCGGACCTGCTGGCGGAGCTGGAGGGCTGCGCCTGGACGTTCCACCGCGCCCTGGACAACGCCGCCGACCCGGAGGCGGCCTGGCCGGTCGCGGTCGGGCTGGGCTGCGACACCGTGCTGGCGGCGGGCAGCGCGCGCGGCGTCGCGGAGGGGGTGCCGGTGCTCGAACGCCTCGCGGCGCGCCAGGCGGCGGACGGCGTGCGCCTGCTGGTGGGAGGCGGGCTCAAGCGCGAGCACGTGCCGGGCCTGGCCCGCGCGGGCGTGACGTCGTTCCACGTCGGCGGCGCGGTCCGCGCGCAGGGCTGGGACGGCCCGGTGTCGGAGCCGCTGGTCCGCGAGTGGGCCGCGCTGGTGGCGGACGCGCGAGGCTGACCGCGCAGGGCTGGCCACATCCGGCCGACCACGTGCGGCCGACCGCACGCGCCGGGGGCGACCATCCCGCCTCCGGCGCGAGAAACCCCGCTTCCGCCGCGAGAAACCATGCCTCGGGCGCGAAAACCCATGCCTTCGGCGCGAGGAACCCCGTCGCCCCTTGGCCGGGGCGCGCCCGGTCCTGCCCGCGCTGCGCGACGCCCGCCTCACCGCCCTCGGTCTCCGCCCCCAGGCCTCCGGTTCTCGCCCCTGTCGCCCGGTCTCCGTCCCCGCCCCCACC
>NZ_JBQGCX010000324.1:0-1753 GCF_052038725.1 Actinosynnema sp. | reverse complement strand
AGGCTGATGGCGGCGATGGTGGAGCCGAGCAGGGCCAGCGCGAGCAGGACGGCGGCGGCGACCGGGGAGCGCCCTCTCCGCCCTCGGCATCTACGCCGTGTCGGCGGGCGCGTTCCTCGGCGCCCTCACCGCCACCGCCTTGGTCCACCTCGCCTCCCGCACCGCCGCGGGCGTCACCCCGCTGCGCCTGGTGCTCACCGGCGTCGCGCTCGCCTTCGGCTTCGAGGCCCTGATGAGCGTCATCGTCTACTTCACCCCGGACAGCGAGGCCACCAGCACCGTCCTGTACTGGACGATGGGCAGCTTCGGCGCCGCCACCTGGGGCGCGCTGCCGGTCGTCGCCGTCGTCGTCCTCGGCGCGCTGGTCGTGCTGCACCGGATGAGCCGCGCGCTGGACGTGCTCTCCTTCGGCGACGAGAGCGCCGCCTCCCTCGGCGTCGACGCGGACCGCGTCCGCACCCGCCTGTTCGCGATCACCGCGCTGGCCACCGGCGCGATGGTCGCCACCAGCGGGGCCATCGGCTTCGTCGGCCTGGTCGTCCCGCACCTGGTGCGCATCGCGATCGGCGCGGGCCACTCCAGGGTGCTGCTGATCGCCCCGCTGCTCGGCGCGGTCTTCATGGTCTGGGTCGACCTGGCCTCCCGCGTCCTCGTCGCCCCGCGCGAACTGCCCCTCGGCGTGCTCACCGCGCTCATCGGCGTCCCGGTGTTCCTCGCGCTGATGCGCCGCCGCGGCTACCTGTTCGGGGGGCGGTGACCGTGGACCTGGGCGTCGAGTCCCTCACCGTCGAGCTGTCCGGCCGCGCCATCGTCGACGCGATCACCTTCGACGTCGAACCGGGGACCGTCGTGGGTCTGGTGGGCCCCAACGGTTCCGGCAAGTCCACCGTGCTGCGCTGCGTCTACCGGGCGCTGCGCCCCACCCGCGGCGTCGTGCGCGTCGGCGGCGCGGACCTGGACGCCCTGTCCGCCCGCGACCGCGCCCGGCGGATCGGCGCGCTCACCCAGAACAGCACCGGCGAGCTCGACTTCACCACCGAGGAGGTCGTGGCGCTGGGCCGGTCCCCGCACCTGCGCGGCAACGCCCCGCTCACCGCCGCCGACCGCGCGCTGTGCGACGAGGCCATGCGGCAGGTCGGCGTCGAGCACCTGCGCGGGCGCGGGGTGCTGTCGCTGTCCGGCGGCGAGTGGCAGCGCGTCCTCATCGCCAGGGCCCTGGCGCAGCAGCCCGAGGTGCTGGTGCTGGACGAGCCCACCAACCACCTCGACCTGCGCCACCAGCTCGACCTGCTGCGGCTGCTGCGATCCAGCGGCCTGACGGTCCTGGTGGTGCTGCACGACCTCAACCTCGCCGCCGCCGCGTGCGACCGCCTCTGCGTGCTCTCGCGCGGCGAGCTGGTCGCCTCCGGGACACCCGCCGAGGTGCTCACGGAGTCGTTGCTGGCCACCGTGTTCGGCGTCAGGGCCGCGATCGTCGAGCACCCCGTCGACCGCGTCCCGCAAGTGCTCCACTCGCTCTCCCACCACCCCGGAGGAACCCCATGAGCGCCCCCAGAGCCCTCCCCGTCGCGCTCGCCGCGCTGCTGCTGTCCGGCTGCGGCGCGCAGGTCGAGCAGCGGGGCGGGGAGGCGGCCACCGCCACCGTCGACCGCTGCGGCGAGCAGGTCGAGTACCGCGTGCCGCAGCGGGCCGTCGCCTACGAGGGCGGCAGCGCGGACAAGCTGTTCGCCCTCGGCCTGACCGAGCACGTCCA
>NZ_JBQGCX010000323.1:0-2927 GCF_052038725.1 Actinosynnema sp. | reverse complement strand
CCCGCGCGCTGTCACGCCCGGTAGCCCGACCGGGGGTAACGTCCCCGGACGTGCGATCCCACGACTACGGCCGCGACGTCCTCTCCGCCCCCAAGCGCCGCAAGGTGCCCGAGGTCCCCGCCGAGCTCGGCCTGGTCGTGGAGGACGCCTCGTCCGGTTTCTGCGGCGCGGTGGTGCGGTTCGAGCAGGGCCGGGTCGTGCTGGAGGACCGCAGGGGCGGCACCCGGCAGTTTCCGCTGCTGCCCGCCGCGTTCCTGATCGACGGCGCCCCCGTCACCCTCACCCGACCCGCGCCGACCGCCGCCCCCGCCGCGGCGCGCGCGTTCTCCGCGTCCGGCTCGATCCGCGTGGAGGGCCTCAAGGCCCGCACCGCCCGCGACAGCCGCATCTGGGTGGAGGGCCTGCACGACGCCGAGCTGGTCGAGCGCGTGTGGGGCCACGACCTGCGCGTGGAGGGCGTGGTGGTCGAGCCCCTCGACGGGGTGGACGTGCTGGCCGAGCGGATCGCCGGGTTCGGCACCGGGCCCGGCAGGCGGCTCGGGGTGCTGGTGGACCACCTGGTGCCCGGCAGCAAGGAGTCCCGCCTGGTCTCCGCGATCAGCGACCCGGACGTGCTGGTCACCGGTCACCCGTACGTGGACGTGTGGCAGGCGGTCAAGCCCGAGGCGGTGGGGATCGCGGCGTGGCCGGTGGTGCCCAGGGGCGTGCCGTGGAAGGAGGGGGTGTGCGCGGCGCTGGGCTGGGGCGAGCCGTGGCAGGGCTGGCAGCGGGTGCTCGCCGGGGTCGGCGGGTTCCGCGACCTGGAGCCGGCGATCCTGGGGGCGGTGGAGCGGCTGATCGATTTCGTCACGGAACCGTTGCCGGATTAGTCCGATTCCGCCAAGATCCCCCGCCCGCCCCGCATCGGTGGAAGGATGGGTTCCGTGCCCGCGCTGATCTGGATGATCCTCGGTGTCCTGCTGATCGCGGCCGAGGTTCTGTCGGGTGACTTCGTGCTCGTCATGCTGGGCGCCGCCGCGCTCGGGGCGGCGGGCGCGGCGGGGCTGGGCGCCGATCTGGTGGTCAGCGCCCTGGTGTTCTGCGCGCTGTCCCTCGGCCTGGTCGCCGGGGTCCGCCCGGTGCTCAAGCGCCGCCTGGACAAGGGGATCGGGCACCGCTCGGGCGTGGAGGCGCTGCTGGGCGGCACGGCTGTCGTCGTGTCCACAGTGGACGGGCACGGGGGTAGGGTCCGCATCGGGGGCGAGGTCTGGTCGGCGCGGTCCGTGGACCACGCCGTGCTCGAACCCGGCGCGGAAGTGACCGTTGTCGAGATCTCCGGCGCGACCGCCGTGGTGCTGGGGACCTGAGGAGGTGGGTTTTGACCGTCACAATCGTGTTGATCGCAGTCCTGGTGCTGCTGGTGCTGATCACGGTGGCGAAGTCCGTTCTGGTGATCCCCCAGGCCACGGCCGCGGTGGTCGAGCGCCTGGGCCGCTACCGCACCACCGCGGCGCCGGGCCTGAACATCCTGGTGCCGTTCCTGGACCGGGTGCGCGCCCGCATCGACCTGCGCGAGCAGGTCGTGTCGTTCCCGCCGCAGCCGGTGATCACCCAGGACAACCTGACCGTGTCCATCGACACGGTCGTGTACTTCCAGGTGACCGATCCGCGTTCGGCGGTCTACGAGATCTCCAACTACATCGTGGGCGTCGAGCAGTTGACCACCACCACGCTGCGCAACCTGGTGGGCGGCATGAGCCTGGAGGAGACGCTCACCTCCCGCGACCAGATCAACAACCAGCTGCGCGGCGTGCTCGACGAGGCCACCGGCCGCTGGGGCATCCGGGTGGCGCGCGTGGAGCTCAAGGCGATCGACCCGCCGCCCTCCATCCAGGACTCGATGGAGAAGCAGATGCGCGCCGACCGCGAGAAGCGCGCCATGATCCTGACCGCCGAGGGCCAGCGCGAGTCGGCGATCAAGACCGCCGAGGGCCAGAAGCAGTCGCAGATCCTCGCGGCCGAGGGCGCCAAGCAGGCGTCGATCCTGTCGGCGGAGGCGGAGCGGCAGTCCCGCATCCTCAAGGCGCAGGGCGAGCGCGCGGCCCGGTACCTGCAGGCGCAGGGCCAGGCGAAGGCGATCGAGATGGTGTTCGCCGCGATCAAGGCCGGGCGGCCCACGCCCGAGGTGCTGGCCTACCAGTACCTGCAGACGCTGCCGCAGATGGCGCAGGGCGACGCGAACAAGGTGTGGCTGGTGCCCAGCGACTACGGCAAGGCCCTGGAGGGCTTCGCCAGGATGCTGGGCAAGCCGGGTGACGACGGCGTGTTCCGCTACGAGCCCCCGGCCCCGGAGCCGCCCGCCGCGCCCGCGCAGGAGCAGGACGACCCGTCGGTCGCCGACTGGTTCGACACCGCGCCGGACCCGGCGGTGGCCGAGGCCGTGCGCGCGGCGGAGGCGGTGGCCCGCAAGGAGGTACCCGGCCCGCTGGAGACCACCCGCCAGCTCGGCTCGCCCGAACCCCAGGTGGGGCAGGTGGGCGCGGGCGAGGAGCGCCGGGCCGTCGGGCAGGGCGAGGGCGCGGTCTGAGGGAGCGTGGTCGGCGAGGGGCGGTCCGCTTGGTGCGGGCCGCCCCTTTTCGTCACCGATCGCCCGCGCGGGCGGGCAGGGTGGCGCGGATGATCGCGGAGTGCGTCCCGTCGGCGACGGCGTGGGTCGGGGTGGTCCCGACGTCGGTGAGCCCGGCCGCGGCCAGGTGCTCGCGGTGCTCGGCGGAGGACGGGGCGCCCGCGACGCAGCCGACGTGGGAGCCGCGCCCGGCCGCGGCGGTGGGGTTGCCGCACCCGAGCGAGGCTGCGATGGTCTCGGCGGGCAGGGCGGCGCGGTCGGCGCCGGGGTACAGGCCGGAGCGAAGCTCTCGTCCACCTCCACCTGGGGCTGGCCGCGGCAG
>NZ_JBQGCX010000322.1:0-3429 GCF_052038725.1 Actinosynnema sp. | reverse complement strand
GGCGGCGTCTTGACAAGCGTGCTCGGGCTTCGCCAGGCCAAACGGGAAAGAGGGACGCGGGTGAGTGTGCTGCGGGCTCGCTGCGCTCGCCCCGCAGCCCGCGAAGCGGTCGGGGCTGGGGCGCATCTCGGCTGTGCGGGGTTCGAACTCTGGTTGCGCGGGGTCGCGCCCAGGCTGCATAGCGGTGTGCGGTCAGGCTGTGCGATCAGCTCACTGCGGGCAGGGTGAAGCTGAAGCGGGAGCCGCCGCCTGGGTTGTCCTGGGCGGTGATCTCTCCGCCGTGGCGTTCGACTATGCGCTTGCAGATCGCCAGGCCCAGGCCGGTGCCCAGTTTTCCGCTGGTGCGGTGGGCTCGGTGGAAGTTGTCGAAGATCGCGCCGTGTTGGCCTGCGGGGATGCCGATGCCGTTGTCGACCACGTCGACGTGCACGGCGCCTGCTCGGTCTGCGTGGGAGTCGATGGTGATGCGCGGGGGGACGCCCTCGGCGGTGTACTTGATCGCGTTGCCGAGCAGGTTGTCGATCAGTTGGCGGAGCAGGACCGGGTCGGCTCGGACTGGGAGGAGGTCGCTGATGTGGAAGCTGGGCGGGGGTGCGCCTGTGGCGGTTGCGGCGTCGGCTCGGGCCGCGGCCACCTCGGCGACCAGGGCGCCCAGGTCGATGGCCACCGGGTTGACGGTGGCGTCCCTCGCCGTGGTGTAGGCCAGCAGGTCGGTGATGAGGGTGCTCATCCTGGTGTTCGCCCTGGCCACGCGGTCGATGGCGTCGGTGAGCGACTTGGCGGCCGGGTGGGTGGGGTGGTCCTCGATGAGGCTCGCGGTGAGGTCGGTCCAGCCGTGGGCCGTGGTCAGGGGGGTGAGGAGGTCGTGGGCCACGGAACCGGCGAAGTTGGCCAGTTCGTCGCGGTGCCTGCGCTCGGCGGTGACGTCGTGGAAGAGGACCACCGCCGCCTCGTTGCCGGGGAGGGCGGTGGCGGTGATGTGGGCGATCCGGGTTTCCGCGGTTGACGTGGTGTGCAGGAGGAGGTCCTCGCCGTGGGCCTGGCGGCGGCCGGAGAGGGCCACCGCGTGGGGGAGGTCGGCGTTCGCCAGCGGGGTGCCGTCCGGGCGGGTGAGGGTCGTGGCGGTGGGGTCGTCGCCCAGGAGGCGGCGGGCCGCCGGGTTGCGGAGCCTGGGGGTGCCCTCGCGGTCCACGACGACCAGGGCGTCGGCCATGGAGTCGATGATGGCGGCCAGCAGGTCGGCCTGGTCGGAGGCGTCCCTGCGGCCCTGGGCCAGCTCGTCGAGGAGGGCGGTGCGCTCGTCCCGGCCCAGGGCGAGGGTGAGGCCGACCACGGCGACCATGAGGATGAAGACCTGCACGACCAGGACGCGGGTCACCGGCGAGGTGATGGACGCGAAGGGGCCGTAGCCGTGCAGGGTGAACAGGACGGCCGCGCCGCCCAGTGCCAGGTCGTGCAGGGCCACGAAGGTGGTGGGCATCCGCAGGGCGGCCCAGACGGTGACCAGGAGCAGGGGGAAGGCCAGCGGGAGGCCCTGGTTGTAGACGAAGGCGATGAGGTAGGCGGTGGCCGAGCCCAGGACCACCGCTACGCCTTCGAGGAAGCCTGCGGTGCGCAGGTGCAGGCGGCGCGGGGTGGCGCGGTTGGTGGCTCGGGCCCGGCTCACGCACAGGCCCGCGGTGCCGACCAGCAGGATGCTGGCGGTGTTGCGGGCGGTCCAGACCAGGGCCTCGGACCAGGCGGGGTGGCCGCCTGCCAGTTGCACGCCCAGGACGCACAGGACCGCGCCTGCGGTGGTGGACGCCACGGCGGCGGTCAGGAGGGCGCCCAGGTCGGAGGTCCGGCCGAAGGGGCGGGTGCCGCCCGCGCCCCACAGGTCGGGGCGCAGGCGGGACAGGAGGCGGGCGAAGAGCTCGCCCTGGGCGGCGGTGGTGACCAGGCAGACGAGGGCGATCGGGAAGCCCGCGGTGGGGGTGGTGAAGGCCAGGGTGACGGCGGTCAGGGCGGTCAGGTCGACCCAGCGGCGGGCGCATCCGCGCTGGAGGCAGAACCAGACCGCGAGGACGCCGGTGGCGGGCCAGACCTGGTTGAGGACGGCGCCGTCGGCGACCACCAGGCCGCCCAGGGCGGAGGCTGCGGCGTTGAGCGCGGCGAACAGGGCGGCCCTGCGCAGCGGGGAACCGGGCCTGAGTTGATCGTCGTGCACCACCGGTATCACCTGCCGTCCCTCCGTCGTGTCTCGCTCGACAGAGGGAACGGTTTACCGGGGATGCACCTGAGCCGTTCACCAAAAGCAACCGAAGTGATGTGCGCCCACCGTTCAGGTCGCTGGTTCGGGCGGAATTTGGTGACTTTTTGTTAGCGGAGTGCGGGGCTGCCCGGCGTCACGGGGGTCAGGACGCCGGGCGGCCCCTGGGTGCGCGGTCGCTGCCCGGCGACCGCGCGGCCGTCCCTCACCGGTGCGACGCGTGGACCAGCACGTGCAGCAGTGCGACGGCCCCACCTGTCGCCAGGCCCACGCCCCTCGCGGCGGCGAGCGCGGCGGTCAGCGCGGTCCCGGCGCACAGGCGTGGCGTCGGGGCGGCGTCGACCGCGTGCAGCGCGGCGCGCAGGGGCAGGCCCGGCAGGGTGGCGGCGAAGGAGGTCACCGTCGCCACCGCGCCCCCCGGGGAGAGGGGAGCGCGGGGGTCGGGGGCCGGTGCGGCGGTGCGGGGTTCCGCGTCCGCCGCGGCGACCGGTGCGCTGTGGGGGTGAACCGGTGTGATCGCCATCCGAGGACCTCCCTTGCCTGGCTCCGAGCCTGCTCCTCGCGGCAGCCACGGTCAGCGGTCTTCGGTCCCTACCGGGCAGGGACCCAGGTCCCGCACAGCTCGTCCAGCACCGCCCACAGGCGGGCCTCGCGGTCCCGGTCGTAGGACTGGGGCGCGGAGTCGGCGACGTGGTCGCGGTCGACGTAGTCGCCGGTGGTGATCGGGCGGGTGAGGGACTCGGCGAGGTGGCGGCCCGCCGTGGTCACGTCGGTGGCGATCGGGGTCCTGGCGAGCAGGGGCAGGAAGTGCTTGGCGGTGAAGCGGACGGCGGGGCCCGCGTTGCGGGTCAGGCCCGTTCCGGGGACGAAGCCGGGGTTGTGGGCGAGGACCTCGACACCGGGCGGGAGCCTCCTGGCCAGCTCGTGCACCTGGTGGACGGTGGCGAGCTTGCTGGTGGAGTAGGCGGCGCGGCCCGCGGTGGCGCTGCCGGGCCTGGGGAACGCGCCGGGCGCGGCGAGCACCTCGGGGTCGCGCCAGCGCGGGGCGGGGACCATGCCGAGGTTGTGCTTGAGGTCGCCGAAGTGCGTGTCGCTGGTGGTGATCACGACGCGGGCCGGGGTGGTGAAGCGGTCGGCGAGCACGCGCAGGAGCAGGTGGTTCGCGATGACGTTGACCGCGA
>NZ_JBQGCX010000321.1:0-14581 GCF_052038725.1 Actinosynnema sp. | reverse complement strand
ACCGCCCGCGCGACCACCGACCGCCCGTGCGACCACCGACCGCCCGTGCGACCGCCGACCGCCCGTGCGACCGCCGACCGCCCGCGCGACCGCCGACCGCCCGCGCGACTACCGACCGCCCGCGCGACCACCCGACCCGAGCGCCCCTTGAACCCGTACGACCGCCTGACACTCGGCCGCGCCGCCCACTTGACCCGAGCGCCTCTCGAACCCGCACGGCCGCCAGATGGTCGGCTGTGTGACCACCGGACCCGAGTGCCCCTTGGATCCGCACGGCCGCCAGGCGCTCGGCCGCCCCGCCACCTGGGCCCGCGCGCCCCGCGGACCCGAACGGCCTTCCGGCGCTTGGCCTGCGCCCACGGGACCCGAGTGCCTCTTGGACTCGCACGGCCTTCAGGCGCTCGGCCGCGTCGCCCGCCGGGCCCGAGTGCCCCTCGGTCCCGCACGGCCACCAGGTGGTCGGCTGTGTGACCACCGGACCCGAGTGTCCCTCGGACTCGCACGGCCTTCAGGCGCTCGGCCGCGCCACCCGCCGGGCCCGAGTGCCCCTCGGACCCGCACGACCGCCAAGCGGTCGACCGCTGGGCGGTCAGCTGCCTGGAGCGTGCGGGGGCGGAGTCGTGCGGTGTCGTTGGGAAAGCCCGTTCCGGCCCCGGAGGTCGGATGACCGGCTTGATCGCCGGAGAACGCGGCTGAGAGGCCGTCCCGGTGCTCTTGCGGCGACGCAGCGTGAGCGCGGCCCTGCGGCTCAGTGCGAGCGCAGCGTCAGGCCCACCTCCTGCCCCAGCGCCTCGGCCGCCACGCTCGCCGCCAAGTCGCGCGGCATCAGCAGGACCGCGGACTCCTCCCGCAGTGCCACCACCACCGCGTCCCGCGCGAGCACCCGCGCCTCCGGACCGGGCGGACTCAGCCCGGGAGGACTCAGGCCGGTCGAACCCGGCCCAGGCGGACTCAGCCCGATCGGATCCAGCCCGGTTGAGCCCAGCCCTGTCGAGCCCAGCCCGCCCACGCCGACCACGTCCACCCGGCTGCCCGTGCGCAGCAGCCCGGCCGTCACCGGGTCGAAGCGCACCGCCACCGACGCCGCCTCCGGGTCGACCCCCGTCAGCCGCGCGTCCGTCAGCGGCTCACCCGCCCGCGCCGTCGACACCAGGGCGCGGCCCACCGCGACCTCCGCCGCGACCACCCCCTCCGGCGCCAACCCCGGCGGCAGTTCGACCGCCCGGACGTCCTCCCGCGTCAGCGCGACACCGGGCGGCAGGTCGTGGGCGGCCACCAGCACGGTGGTCGTCGGCGGGTCGGGCCACAGCAGCGCTCCCAGGCCGAGCAGGGCCAGTGCCAGCGCGAACAGCTTTCGGGCGAGGTTCATGCCTCGAAGCTAGGAGGGCGGCGCCAGGGGTGGGAAGCACGAGACCCCCGAGCTGTGGACAACTCGGGGGCCTGTGGAGAACTGGGGGATCAGGAAGCGGCGGCCGTCTTCGAGGAGGACGATGCCGGCGCGGAGGACGACGACGAGGACGAGGACGTCGAGGACGACGACGACGAAGAGGACTCGCTCTTCGGCGACGAGGACGACGATCCCCGGCTGTCGGTCCGGTAGAACCCGCTCCCCTTGAACACGACCCCCACGGCGCCGTAGAGCTTGCGCAGCTTGCCGGAGCACTCGGGGCACTCGGTCAGCGCGGAGTCGGAGAAGGACTGCACCGCTTCGAACCGGTGGTCGCACTCGGTGCAGGCGTACTGGTAGGTCGGCACGATCGCCCCTCCACGAGTCCTGATTGGCACTCCCACGTCACGAGTGCCAACGACGATGATGCGCTGAGGGGCGCGCCGCGCGCAAACATGCCTGGTCAACGTCACAGCGGCAAGCGCACCACACCACGCCCAGGGGTGAGTACGGCACTCATCCGGACGTCATGAGCCTCCGCGGGCAGCGATTCCACGAACTCCTCGTCGCGCACCACCGCCACCACCGGCCCCCGCGCCAGCGGCAGCGTCCGGTCGTAGTACCCGCCGCCCTGCCCCAACCGCACCCCGGCCCGGTCCACCGCCAGCGCGGGCACGAGCACCAGCGCCGCCCCCGCCACCGCGTCGACCCCCAGCAGCGGCCCGTCCGGCTCCCTCAACCCGAACGGCCCCGCCCGCAGCGCCCCGGTGTGCTCGGCCCACTCCAGCGGCCCGCCCCCCGCCACCACGGGCAGCAGCACCCGGAACCCCGCCCCCCGCAACGACTCCAGCATCCCCACCGACCCCGGCTCGCCCCGCACCGCGAGGTACGCGCACACCGCCCCACCGGCCGGAACCCCGAACGCGGCGGTCGCCAGCAGCACCTCCGCCACCATCGGGACCGGCTCGGCCCCGCGCCGCGCCGCCCGCAGCCGTGCGCGCTCCGCGTCCTTGCGATCACGTTCACCGGACGTCATGGCAGGACAGCCTAAGGACGCCGTTAGGCTCGCTGGGCATGAGCGCCTTCACGACAGCAATCGTGCCCGCGGCCGGGTTGGGCACCCGCTTCCTCCCGACCACCAAGGCCGTGCCCAAGGAGCTGCTGCCGGTCGTCGACACCCCCGGCATCGAACTCGTCGCCACCGAGGCGGCCGAGGCGGGCGCCACCAAGCTGATCATCGTCACCTCCCCCGGCAAGGAGTCGGTGGCGCAGTACTTCCGCCCCCAGCCCGAGCTGGAGGAGACCCTGGAGAGCCGCGGCAAGTCCGACCTGGTCGCCAAGGTCCGCCGCGCCCCCGCCCTGCTCGACGTGGAGACCGCGCTCCAGGAGAAGGCCCTCGGGCTCGGCCACGCCGTCGGCTGCGCCGAGGCCAACCTGACCGACGCCGACGAGGCCGTCGCCGTGCTGCTGCCCGACGACCTGGTGCTCCCCACCGGCGTGCTCTCCCGCATGGCCGCCGTGCGCGACCGCTTCGGCGGCAGCGTGCTGTGCGCGTTCGACATCCCGCGCGAGCAGATCTCCGCGTACGGCGTGTTCGACGTGAACGACACCGACGACGACGACGTCAAGCAGGTCGTCGGCATGGTCGAGAAGCCCAAGGCCGAGGACGCCCCGTCCACCTACGCCGCCGCGGGCCGCTACCTCCTCGATCGGGCGATCTTCGACGCCCTCAAGCGGATCACCCCCGGCGCGGGCGGCGAGCTCCAGCTCACCGACGCCATCGCGCTGCTGATCTCCGAGGGCCACCCGGTGCACGTCGTGGTCCACCGCGGTGGGCGACACGACCTGGGCAATCCGGGAGGTTTCCTCAAGGCTGCGGTTGACTTCGCGTTGGAGCACCCGGACTACGGGCCCGAGCTCGGTGAGTGGTTGCGGGGTCGCCTCGGCAACTCCTGAACGAGGTATGAGCATGAACGAGGTATGAGCACATGAGGTCAGTGGACGAGCAGCTCGCCAGGGTCATCGCCGCCGCCGTGCGGCCCGCCCCGGTGCGCGTGGCGATCTCCGAGTCGCAGGGGCTCCTCTGCGCCGAGGAGGTCGTCGCCGAGCGCGCCTTGCCCGGTTTCGACCAGGCGGCGGTGGACGGCTACGCGGTGCGCAGCGTGGACGTGCAGGGCGCGGGTGAGGAACCGGTGACGCTCCCGGTGGTCGGCGAGATCACCGCGGGGTCGCGCCAGCCCAGACGGCTCCAGCCGGGGCAGGCGGTCCGGGTGGCGACCGGCGCACCGCTGCCGACGCTGGCCGACGCCGTGGTCCCGCTGGGCTTCACCGACGGCCACGCGGCCAAGGTGACGGTCCAGCGGCCCGTCCCGTCGGCGGCGTTCGTGCGCCGCACCGGCGAGGACGTGCAGACCGGGGACGTCGCCGTCCGCCGGGGCACGACCATCGGCGCCGCCCAGGTCGGCCTGCTGGCCGCGGTCGGGCGGAACAAGGTGCTCGTCCACCCCCGGCCACGCGTGTCGGTCATCTCCGTCGGCGAGGAGCTGGTGGACGTCGACCGCACCCCCGGCCAGGGACAGGTCTACGACGTCAACTCCTACGCGCTCGCGGCGGCGGCCCGCGACGCCGGGGCCGAGGTCAGCCGGGTCGGCATCCAGTCGGCCGACCCGCGCAGGCTCCGCGAGGTCGTCGAGGGCAGGCTCCTGCTGTCCGAGGTGGTCGTGGTGGCGGGCGGGGTCGGCGGGGCCATCGGCGACGAGGTCAGGGCCGCGCTCGCGGACCTGGGCGACGTGGACATCACGCGGGTCGCCATGCACCCCGGTTCGGTGCAGGGCTTCGGCAGGCTCGGGCCCGACGCGGTGCCGACGTTCCTGCTGCCCGCCAACCCGATGAGCGCCCTCGTGGTGTTCGAGGTGCTGGTCCGGCCGCTGATCAGGGCGGCGCTGGGCAAGCGGAACCCGTACCGGCGCGCGGTGAGCGCCCGGCTGCTGTCGCCGCTGTCGTCCACCAAGGGGCGGCGCGGCTTCCTGCGCGCGCAGCTGCTGCGGGACGAGCAGACCGGCGAGTTCCTGGTCCAGCCGCTCGGGCAGTCCGGGGCGCACCTGCTCGCCTCGCTCGCCGAGGCGAACTGCCTGGTCATGGTGGACGAGGACGTCACCGACGTCGCCGTCGGCGAAGAGGTGCTGGTCAGCTTCATCGCCCAGAAGGGGTAGGGAGATCGCACCGCTGGCGTGGGAGGGCGGACGGCACCCCGGTTGGCCCGTGCGGCTGGGACCGCTGCGGGTGGCGGCCGGGGTCGTGGAGCTGCGCCCGCCGAGGCTGCTGGACGCGTCGGCGTGGGGCCGCACCAGGCTGCGCGACCGCGACCACCTGGAGGCCTGGGAGCCGACCGCCGTCGAGGGGTGGCACGAGCGGAACTCGCCGCTCGCCTGGCCCGCGCAGTGGTCGGCGCTCAAGGGGCTGGCCAGGCGCGGCCAGGCGCTGCCGTTCGTGATCACCGTGGACGGCGAGCTGGCCGGGCAGATCACGGTCGGGAACATCGTGCGCGGGGCGCTGCGCTCGGCGTGGGTCGGCTACTGGGTGGCCGCCGACCGGGCGGGCGGCGGGGTCGCGACGGCCGCGCTCGCCCTTGTGGTGGATCACACCTTCGGGTACGCCGGGCTGCACCGGTTGGAGGCCACCGTCCGCCCCGAGAACGCGGCCAGCGCGCGGGTGCTGGCGAAGGCCGGGTTCCGCCGCGAGGGGTTGTTCGAGCGGTACCTCGACGTGGCCGGGCAGTGGCGTGACCACCTGTGTTTCGCCATGACGGCGGAGGAGGCGTCCCCCGAGGGGCTGGTCCGCCGAATGGAGGCGCAGGGGTACGTCCGAACATCGTGACGGGCCCGCCGAACGGGTCAACTTGATCCGCCGAAGGTGGGTTCTGGACCACACCCGCGTACCTCTCCCGGTCGGCGAGCCTCCGAGACAGGTGTGACTGTTGTGGCTAGCGTGGCGTCTGCACTACGCGCTGTCAGGGGGAGGTGAACGGGGATGCCGAGTTCGCTGATCGTCGTCGGGCTGGGGGTGGCCTGGCTGGTCGTCCTCGTGCCCATGGTGGTCCGCAAGCGGGCCGACGCGCGGAACAGCATGGAAGAGGAGTACGACCCCATGCCCGAGCACGAGTACGAGCTGGACGACGAGTACGACGACGACTACGAGGACGAGCTCCCGCAGCGCGCCTACCGGCCGGGGCGGGGCGGCTACGACCCGGAGACCGCCGCGATCGTCGCCCAGGCCAAGTACGCGTTCCGGCGCAGGGTCGTCGCGGTCCTGCTGCTGCTGGCGGCCGTGACCGCCGTCGTGGCGGGTTTCGCGCTCCCGGTGCTGTGGTGGGCGCACGGGGCCGTGGACGTGGCGCTCGTCGGGTACCTGACGTACCTGCGCCGCCAGGTGCGGATCGAGGAGGACGTCAGGGCGCGCCGTCAGGCGCGGTTGGCGTCCCGGCGGCGGTCGGCGCGCCGCGAGGAGCCGGTGGAGGACGAGGACGGGGCGGTGCGCGACGTGCCCGCGCCCCGGCACGAGCAGCAGCCGGTGGCGCCGGGGGCGGTCGTGGTGGACGCGGACGACGAGGACCCGGTGTTCCTGGAGCTCGACGGGCCCGGTGACCTGCGGTACCGGCGTGCGGCGGGGGAGTAGAGGGGGGTGGTGAAACCACCCCCCGGAGTACTGCTATAGTTCTCCTGCACGACGACGAAGAACTGAACACGGGGCTGTAGCGCAGTTGGTAGCGCGACTCGTTCGCATCGAGTAGGTCAGGGGTTCGATTCCCCTCAGCTCCACAGCAGAACAACACGCACGAATTTCCCGAGAACGGGACCTGGTCAAGCGCCAGGTCCCGTTCTTTGTTTTTCGGGAAGTCCCGAGATCCTGGCACTTCCCTGCGCGCCCCGGTGATCTCGATCACTGTTGTTCCGGGCGCGTCCAGCCGGCGGCTCGGCGCTCTTCCGCTGGGAGCGCCCAGGGGGACGTCCCTCCGGTGCTCCACCACCAAGGGGCGCTCCACCACTAAGGTGTGCCCGGTGCGCTTCGTGGCCGATCTCCACATCCACTCGAAGTACTCGCGGGCGTGCAGCCGGGATTGCGATCTCGAGCACCTGACCTGGTGGGCGAGGCGCAAGGGGATCACCCTCGTCGGCACCGGGGACTTCACCCACCCCGCCTGGTACGACCACCTCCGCGAGAACCTCGTCGACGCCGAGCCCGGACTCTTCCGGTTGCGCGACGACCTCGACCGGGCGATCGACCGGAGGTTGCCGCCCAGTCTCGCGAGCGCCCCCGTCAGGTTCGCGCTCTCCGTCGAGATCTCCACCATCTACAAGCGCGGCGACCGCACCCGCAAGGTGCACCACCTCGTCTACCTGCCCGACCTCGACTCCGCCGCCGAGTTCAACCGGCGCCTCGGGAAGATCGGCAACCTCGGGTCCGACGGGCGGCCCATCCTCGGGCTGGACTCGCGCGACCTGCTGGAGATCACCCTGGAGTGCGGCGGCTACCTCGTGCCCGCGCACCTGTGGACGCCCTGGTTCGCCGTGCTCGGGTCCAAGTCCGGGTTCGACGCGGTCGAGGACTGCTACGCCGACCTCGCCGACCACGTGTTCGCCGTGGAGACCGGGCTGTCCAGCGACCCAGGGATGAACTGGCGCGTCTCCGGCCTCGACAAGTACCGGCTGGTCAGCAACTCCGACGCGCACTCGCCGCCCATGCTCGGCCGCGAGGCCACCGTGTTCGACACCGAGCTCGACTACTTCGCGGTGCGCCGGGCGCTGGAGACCGGCGTCGGGCACGCCGGGACGCTGGAGTTCTTCCCCGAGGAGGGCAAGTACCACGTCGACGGGCACCGCAAGTGCGACGTGCGCATGGAGCCCGCCGAGACCCGCGCGCACCGGGGGGTGTGCCCGGAGTGCGGCAAGCCGCTGACGGTGGGCGTGCTCAGCCGCGTCGAGGAGCTCGCCGACCGGCCCGAGGGGTTCCGGCCCGACGGGGCCGCGGGCTTCACCAGCCTCGTGCCGCTGCCCGAGATCGTCAGCGAGCTCCTGGGCACCGGACCGAAGAGCAAGAAGGTCCTCGCCGAGGTCGACAAGCTCACCGCCGCGTTCGGGCCCGAGCTGCGCATCCTCCAGGACACCCCGCTCGCCGACCTGTCCGGCCACTCCGAGCTGCTCGGCGAGGCGATCACCCGGCTGCGGCGCGGCGAGGTGGTGCGGGACGCCGGGTACGACGGCGAGTACGGCGTGATCAAGCTGTTCCAGCCGGGGGAACTGGCCAAGCGGGTCGCCGCGCCCGCGCTGTTCGAGGACCGGGTCGCCGAACCCGAGGCCGCGAAGCCCAAGGCCCGCCGCGCCCCGGCGCCCGAGGCGGCGCCCGCCGCCGAACCCGCCGCCCCGACCGCGCCCGCCCCCGGCGCCGGCCTGCTCGCCGGGCTCGACCCCGACCAGCGGGCCGCCGCGGGCGTCGAGGGCGGGCCGCTGCTGATCATCGCCGGGCCCGGCACCGGCAAGACCCGCACGCTCACCCACCGCCTCGCCCACCTGGTCGTGGAGCGCGGCGTGCCCCCCGAGCAGTGCCTGGCGATCACGTTCACCCGCCGCGCCGCCGAGGAGATGACCGAGCGCATGGCCGCGCTCGCCCCCGCGCACGCGCCCGCGATGACGATCACCACCTTCCACGCCCTCGGCGTGCTGGTGCTGCGCGAGCAGCCCGACCGGGTCGGGCTCAGCCGCTCCTTCGGCATCGCCGACCCCGACCAGCAGCTCGCCGTCGCGCTCTCGGTCGCCGCCGACGAGAAGGCCGCCAAGGAGCTCCTCGCCGCCGCGCACCCCGCCTACAAGGACGCCCTGCGCGCCCAGGACCTGGTCGACTTCGACGACCTGATCACCCTGCCGCTGGCCCTGCTGGAGGGCGACGCCGACCTCGCCGCCGCCTACCGCGACCGGTGGCGGTGGGTGTCCGTCGACGAGTACCAGGACGTCGACGAGCAGCAGAACCGGCTGCTGCGGCTGCTCGCCCCGGCGGACGGCAACCTCACCGCCATCGGCGACCCCGACCAGGCGATCTACCGGTTCCGGGGCGCGGACGTCGGGTTCTTCCTGCGGTTCCGCGAGGACTTCCCGGCCGCCCGCACCGCCCACCTCACCCGCAACTACCGCTCCAGCGCGCCCGTCGTCACCGGCGCGCTCCAGGTGGTCGCGCCGACCACGCTGGTGCCCGGCCGGGAGCTGCGGCCGTTCGGCGAGCACGGCGACGCCCTGATCGGCGTGCACCACGCCGCCAGCGAGCAGGCCGAGGCGGTGTTCGTGTCGCGGACCGTCGAGCAGCTCCTCGGCGGGGCCACGTTCCACGCCTTCGACAGCGGCCGGGTCGACTCGGACGGGGCGCGGGACCTCGGGTTCTCCGACTTCGCCGTGCTCTACCGCACCGACCGGCAGTCGCGGGCCGTCGTCGACGCGCTGACCGCGTCCGGGATGCCGTTCCAGAAGCGCTCGCACGACCGGCTCGCCGACCGGCCCGGCGTGGAGCGGATCGTGCGGGAGCTGCGGTTCGCCGCCGGGGAGACGGTGCTGGACCGGGTGCGCGCGGTCGCGGGCGAGGACCACACGGCCTACGAGCTGCTCAAGCCGCTGGCCGGGGACTGCGGGGCCGACTTCGAGCGGTTCCACTCGGAGCTGGCGCTGGGCGTGGAGGTCGACACCTGGGACCCGAGGGCGGACCGGATCTCGCTGCTCACGCTGCACGCGTCCAAGGGGCTGGAGTTCCCGGTGGTGTTCGTCGTGGGCTGCGAGGACGGGCTGCTGCCGCTGCGCTGGCCGGGCGCCGACCCGGCGCCGGACGAGGTCGCGGAGGAGCGGCGGCTGCTGTTCGTCGGCATGACCCGCGCCCAGCGGCACCTGTTCCTCAGCCACTCGTCCGGGCGACCCCGGTCGCCGTTCCTCAACCAGCTCGACGGGGTGTTCGAGCAGGTCGGGGACGCGCGGCAGGCCCGGAAGAAGAAGGAGACGCAGTTCAGCCTGTTCTAGGCCGCGCCCGCACCCGGCGACCGGCCGGTCGCGCCCGCACGCGCGGGTGGCGCGCGACGCGCCGGGACGGGGCGGCGGACGTGCCCGTGGGCGGGCGGCCCCCACCCGTACCCTGGGAGTCGACTAGAAGGGGTGGGTGGTGAGGCGTGGATCTGGCCAAGTCAGTGCTGCTGTGGCTGCACGGCTGGTCCGTCGAGCTGTGCCCCGGTGACTGGGCGTTGACCACCACGGCCTTCGGCGCGCTGATCGGGACGCTGCCGACGATCGCCTCGCTGCTGGCGATCGTGATCCGGCGGGTCGTGGGCAACTCGTACGGCCCGGTGACCGGCGGCCTGTTCGCCGTGCTCGGCGTGACCAGCACGCTGGTTCTGCCGTGGGTGATGTTCTCCGCGACGGTCAAGCTGCTCGGCAGCCGCGCGCTGCCCGGTTCCGGGACCCTCGACGAGCGGCCCTGCGGCGCGTTCACGCAGCAGGAGTACCTGCTCGACGGGCCGTCGATCGCCAAGTCCTTCACGGACGGCAACCTGATGTACGTCATCGCGGGCGGGACCGCCGCGGTGCTCGCGCTGCTGTGCCTGCTGTTCGTGATGCTCCAGGCCGGTTCGACGTTCCGGCTCGGCCCGAGCTGGCCGCGCAAGGTGTTCTGGGTGCCGTTCGCGGTGCTGCTCGTGGCCACCTCGGCACTGCCCGTGGCGCTGATGGCCCACCTGTACGCGGGGTTCTTCCCCGTTGCGCTGATCGGGTCAATCGTGGTGCGGATTTTCGGGTTGACTACGGCCATGCTGAACCGCCCAGGCCGTGATCGCGGCAACTCCGCGCCCCCGCAGCCGCAGGTCTCCCGGACCCCGGCGCACCAGCCACCCGCCGAGCGCAAGAACGCCGCGCTGCCCCCGAGCGCGTCGCAGTCCGCGCAGCACCCGGCGCAGCACTCGCCGCCGCCGTACCAGCCCGCCGGGTCGGAGAGCTCGGGGCCGCACCAGAAGCCCCCGCCCTACCAGCCCGCGCCCTACGCGGCGGTGCCGCAGCGGCAGCAGGCCACCCAGCACCCGGCGGGGCAGCAGTCCTCGGCGTTCACCCCGCAGCAGGCCCAGCAGCCGTCCGCGCAGGCCAGGCAGTACCCGCCGACGCGCGTCGCCGACCTGGGCCAGGTCAGCGGGCCCAACGCGACCCGCGTCGGACCGCCGCCCTTCGCCGACCAGTCGGGCCCCAGGCCCGTCGCGCCCGGCGCCCAGGGCCCGAACCCGACCCGCGTCGAGCCGCTGCCGCTGTGGGCGACCGACGAGCCGACCGCCGTCGACCAGGCGCGCCTCGACGGGCCCGCGCGGCTCGCCGACACGCCGGGCCCGCTGCCGTTCGGCGCGGGCGCGGCGAGCGCGTCCATGCCCGCGGCCCCGCAGAAGGGCAAGGTGTGGAACCCGGCCAGCGGGCGGTTCCGGCGGGTCAAGCAGCTCGGCAGCGGCGGGTTCGGCACGGTGTGGCTGGCCGTCGACACCCAGCTCGACCGGACGGTCGCGGTCAAGCTCGCGCACGCCCCGGACAACGACACCGAGCAGCGGATGCTGCGGGAGGCCCGCGCGCTCGCCGCCCTGCGGCACCCGAACTGCGTGCGCGTGTTCGACATCGTGCAGGACCCGGACGGCCTGGCGATCGTCATGGAGTACATCGACGGCCAGGCGCTGTCCGATGTCGTGCAGAACGACGGGTTCCTCACCGACGTGCTCGCCGCCCGGCTGTGGATCAACATGGCCGACGCGCTGGCCGCCGCGCACGAGAAGGGCGTGCTGCACCGCGACGTGAAGCCGTCCAACGTGATCGTCGACGGCGAGGGCGCGGCGCACCTGATCGACTTCGGCATCGCGCGGTCCAAGGGCGACAGCACGCTCACCGCGACCGGGATGATGGTCGGCACGCCGGACTTCCTCGCGCCGGAGACCGCGCGCGGCGACGCGGCCACGCCCGCCTCCGACGCCTGGCAGCTCGCCGCGACGGTCAGCTACGCGCTGACCGGGCAGCCGCCGCGCGGCACGCGGGAGAACCCGATCTCGTCGCTGATGGCGGCGGCGCAGGGCGAGCCGTGCGTGAAGCTGCCGCACCAGAGCACCCACCTGCGGCTGCTGACGGCCGCGCTGGACGCCGACCCGGCCCGGCGGCCGACGCTCGCGGCGATCCGGTCCGAGCTGGGGGCGTGGTTGATGCGGGCGGGCGTGAGCAAGGAGGGCCCGGTGACGCAGATGATCAGCAAGCCGGACCCGCCGACCCGGCCGGTGCGCTGAGGCGGTCCGAGAACGGGGAAGCCCCCGGTCACCAGGGGTGGCCGGGGGCTTCCGCCCGTTCGGGGGCCGCTCGCGCCAGCTGGGGAGCCAGCGCTGGGCGTCCCAGATCTCCGGGGTGATCGGGTTCCCGTTGAGGATCGGCCACAGCCACACGAAGTTCGCCACGACCAGCCCCACGTACAGCGACACCACCAGCAGCCCGGTGCCCCGCCGCTCCACGCCCGCGCGGGCGGAGCCGAGGACGTCGCCCAGGCACAGCACGATGCCCAGCACCAGGAACGGCGCCATCGGGGTCACGTAGAAGAAGTACATCTGCCGGTCCACGTTCGTGAACCACGGCAGGAAACCGGCGCCGTAGCCGACCAGGACGGCCGCGTAGCGCCAGTCCAGCTTGGCGATCGCCTTCCACAGCGACCAGGCCAGCACCGGGAACGCCAGCCACCACATCGCGGGCGTGCCGATCAGCATGATCGCGCCGACGCAGCTGCTCTGCCCGCAGCCCTGCACCGCGCCCTCGAAGTAGTAGAGCATCGGCCGCAGCCCCATCGGCCACGTCCACGGCTTCGACTCCCACGGGTGCTTGTTCGTCTCCGACGTCACCAGGTTCGTGTGGAACTCCAGCACGTTGCTGCTGTAGTACCAGAGCGCGCGCAGCGGGTCCGGCACCCAGCTGTCGCCGGTGACCTTGCCGCCCACCACGTGCCGGTCGATGGCGGTCTCGCTGCCGAACCACGCCCACCACGTCGACAGGTACACCAGCAGCGCCACGCCGACCAGCGCGAACAGCGACGGCAGCACGTCCCGCACGATCGCGCCCACCCACGGCCTGCGCACCCCGGCCGCGCGGCGCGCGCCCACGCACCAGAACACCGACATCAGGCCGAACGCCATGATGAACCACAGGCCCGACCACTTGATCGAGCACGCCAGGCCCAGCGACACGCCCGCGCCGAACCGCCACCAGCGGAAGCCGAGCGTCGGCCCGAACGGCGAGTGGGCCGCCCACCCGCCAGCCACCGCCTCGCCGAGCCGCCTCCGCACCTGCTCGCGGTCCGCCACCAGGCAGCCGAACGCGGCCAGCACGAACAGCGCCATGAAGATGTCCAGCATCCCCATGCGGGACTGCACGTGGCTCACGCCGTCGGCGATCAGCAGCACGCCCGCGATGGCCGCCAGCAGGTCGGAGCGGGTGAGCCTGCGGGCGATCCGCACGACCATCAGCACCATGAGCGTGCCCGCGACGGCCGAGGAGAACCGCCAGCCGAAGCCGTCGTAGCCGAACAGCCACTCGCCGATCGCGATCAGCTGCTTGCCCAGCGGCGGGTGCACCACCAGCTCGTAGCCGGGGTTGTCCTCGTAGCCGCCGTTGCGCAGCACCTGCGACGCCTGCGGCACGTAGTGCTTCTCGTCGAAGATCGGGGTGCCCTTGTCGGTCGGGAACCCCAGGTTCCAGAACCGGGTCACCCCGCCGACCAGCGCCAGCGAGAGCGCGACCAGCCAGCCGCGCAGGCGGTCGCCCTGCGGTCCGGGGTCGAGCATCCGGGCCCGCTCCCGGCGGTCGCCACCCGGCGGGGGGGAGGTCGGCGGGAGCTCGCCGACGTTCACCACGTCGTCTGCGGACTGCGGTGCGCTCAGGGTCACGGCCCCGATCGTAGGGTGAGCGGCGTGAGCCCCGTATCCGGATCAGGCAGGCTCGTCCTCGCCGCCACGCCCCTCGGTGACATCCGCGACGCGTCCCCCAAGCTGGTGGAAGCGCTGCGCACCGCCGACGTCATCGCCGCCGAGGACACCAGGAGGCTGCGGTCCCTGGTCGCCGCGCTCGGCGTCACACCGCCCGGACGGGTGGTCAGCTTCTACGACCAGGTCGAGACGAGCAGGCTGCCCGGCCTGCTGGAGTCGCTGCGCGGCGGCGCGACCGTGGTGCTCGTGACGGACGCCGGGATGCCGAGCGTCTCCGATCCGGGATTCCGAATCACGGCGGCGTGCGTGGCCGAGGACATCACCGTGACGTGCGTGCCGGGGCCGTCCGCGGTGACCACCGCGCTGGCGGTGTCGGGCCTGCCGTCGGACCGCTTCTGCTTCGAGGGCTTCCCGCCGCGCAAGCAGGGGGAGCGGCAGCGGTGGTTCGCCGGGCTGGCGGCGGAGCAGCGCACGTGCGTGTTCTTCGAGTCCCCGCACCGGCTGGCCGCGACGCTCGCGGACGCGGCCGAGGTGCTGGGCGGGGAGCGGCGGGCGGCGGTGTGTCGGGAGCTGACGAAGACGTACGAGGAGGTGCGGCGGGGCGGGCTGGCGGAGCTGGCCGCGTGGGCAGAGGAGGGGGTGCGGGGGGAGATCACCGTGGTGCTGGAGGGGGCGGCGCCGGTGGAGGCGCCGTCGCTGGAGGTGCTGGTGGAGCGGGTGCTGGAGCTCGTGGCGGGCGGGGAGCGGATGAAGGCCGCGGCGGCGGCGGTGGCGGAGGCGGCGGGGGTGAGCAAGAAGGCGCTGTACGACGCTGCGGTCAGTCGTCCTTGACGGGGGAGCCGGTGGCGGGGGAGTCGCCTGCGGCGGCGCGCTTGGCGGCCTCGCGCTCGGCGATGCGGGCGGGGAGGTCGAACCAGCAGATGTCGCCCATGTGCACCTCGGCGCCCGTGCGCAGGTACTCGGCCGCCTCCCGCTCGATGCGGGCGACGGCCTCCTCCGGGGTGAGCGGCCACGGGGCGAAGCCGTCGGTTCGCCAGCCGAGGTCACCGGGGACGACGGCGCCTTCGAGGATCAGCTCGGTGACGGCGTCGAGCGCGATGCGCATGACCTCCGCGTCGTCGGTCTTCCCCGTCGACCGGACGACCATGCCCAGGAACTCGGCGAAGTAGACGTAGTCGTCGTTCGTCGCC
>NZ_JBQGCX010000320.1:0-1550 GCF_052038725.1 Actinosynnema sp. | reverse complement strand
CCTCCGGCTACATCGCGCTCGTGGGCACCCAGTTCATCGGCCGGATCAGCGGCGACCGGCTGGTCGACCGGTTCGGCCAGCGCACCGTGGCCAGGGCGGGCGGGATCGTCGTCGCGGTCGGCTTCGGGCGCGCGCTCGCCCTGCCGACCGTGCCCGGCACCGTCGTGGGCTTCGCGGCGGCGGGCCTGGGCATCGCCACGCTGGTGCCCGCCGCGATGCACGAGGCGGACGAGCTGCCGGGGCTGCGGCCGGGCACCGGGCTGACCGTGGTGTCCTGGCTGATGCGCCTGGGCTTCCTGCTGTCCCCGCCGGTCGTCGGGCTCATCGCGGACGCGTCGAGCCTGCGCCTGGGGCTGGTGGTCGTGCCGATCGCGGGCGCGCTGGTCGTGCTGCTCGCGGGCGTGCTCAAGCAGGAGCGCGCGAACGCCTGACCGGGAGGAACGCCTGAACGGGAGGACCCCGGAGCGGGAGAACCCCGGAACGGGAGAACCCCTTCTCCGCCGCGCCGGGAGGAAGTCCGGTTCGGGGGAGGAGGGGTTCTTCGCCTCCTGGGCGGTGTTCCCGCTCAGAAGTAACCGGGGTGCTGCGGCTGCTGCGCGGGATGCGGCTGCGCGGGCGGCTGACCGGCGCCCTGCGCGATCAGCTGCTCGGCCTGCTCCTTGGTCAGCTTGCCCTCCGCGCCGCAGAACGTGCACTGCACGACGCGCTTGATCCGCACCGGGAACAGCGGGATGAAGAACAGCGTGAACTTGGTGACCAGCTTGTGCACGGCCTGGGCCGCCGGGTTCCCGCACCGCGAGCACAGCAGCGTCACCATCCCCAGCAGGAACGCCTTCGTGCGCCAACCCCAGATGACCATCCGATACCCCCGGTGATGTGAAAAAGCGGCCCACAGTGTCCCACTTGGACAGCCCCTGTCCAGTGCGATTCGTCGGAATTCCCGCGTGCCGGGGGAGGTGTTCCCGGCAGCCGTCAGATCTGGGCGGCCCCGCCGTCGACCGCCAGCTCGGCTCCGTTGACGTAGCTGGAGGCGTCCGAGGCCAGGAAGACCGCCGCCGCCGCGATCTCCTCGGGCTCGGCCAGCCTGCCGAGCGGGATCGTCGCCCCCGCCGCGTCCAGCTCGGCGGCCGGGACCAGGTCGATCAGGCCCTGGGTGCGGGTGCCGCCGGGGGAGAGCACGTTGACCCGGTACCCGCCCGCCCCCGCGCCGTGGGCGAAGCCCCGGACCAGGTTGCGGATCGCGGCCTTGGTCGCCCCGTACACCGGCAGGTACGGCTGCGGGCGGGTGGCGGCCGACGACCCGGTGAAGATGATCGACGCGCCGGGGGCCAGCAGCGGCAGCGCCTTCTGCACGGTGAACAGCGAGCCCTTGACGTTGGTGGTGAACATCGCGTCGAACTGCTCCTCGGTGATCTCGCCCAGCGGGGCGGTGATCCCGATCCCGGCGTTGGCGACGAGCACGTCGATCCGCCCCGCCCGCTCCGCGACCGCCGCGTAGAGCGCGTCGAGGTCGGCCAGGTCGCCGACGTCGCAGCGGATCCCGGTCACCC
>NZ_JBQGCX010000319.1:0-10419 GCF_052038725.1 Actinosynnema sp. | reverse complement strand
GCAGCTCCAAGGCAGCTCTCCAGGCTATGACCGCACCGGTGCGGTCGCCCAGCTCCGCACGGGCGAAGCCCAAGCCTTCCCAGGTGTCCGCCACATGCGGTCGAGGAGTGCCCCACAGCGCCAGCGCCTGGGTGTACCGCTCACTGGCCATCGACGCGTCTCCTACACGCCTGGCCAGGTGCCCGAGCGTCTCCAGTGCGCTGGCCTCCCCGCGCATGTCGCCCAGCTCCCGGTACAGCCCCAGCGCGGCCAGCCCGTGCGCCTCGGCTTTGGGAAACCGCCCCAGCGCGGCGTCGAGCCCGCACATCAGGTCCAGCGCGTCCGCCTCGTGCCTGGGCTCGCCCAGCCGTCCGTACAGCGCCAGCGCCCGCCGCGCGTGCTCCAGCCCCGCCTCCTGCTGTCCCGCGGTGCCCAGCGATCGGGCCAGCGCCCGGTGCGCGTGCGCCTCCGCGCTGGTGTCGTCCAGCTGTTCGACCAGGTCGAGCGCCCTGCGCAGGTGCCAGACGCCCTCGATGTGCCTGCCCGTCCGCACGGTGGCCGCGCCGAGCAACCGGTGCGCGAGCGCCAAGCGAGGCGTCGAGCGCAGCTCCTCGGCGGAGGCCAGCGCTGCGCCCCACGTCACCAGCTGGTGCCGGTCATGACCGTGCTGCCAGTGGAACGTGTGCAGCGACCAGGCCAGCAGCCACACCTCGGCGTGCCAGCCCTGCTGCACGGCGACGCGTTGCGCGGCCAGGACGCAGGCGTGCTCGGAGGTGAACCACTCCTCGGCCGCGATGCCCTCGGGCAGGGTGCCGGGCCCCGGCACGTCCGAGTGGGCCGCTCGGTGCGGGTCGAGGACCCGGTCGGCGGCCAAGGCCAACTTCAGGCAGTGGTCCACCAGGGCGCGCAGTGCCGCCTTCTGGCGTTCCTGGGGGAAAACGGTCAGCCGGGCTGCGTGCAACCGGACCAGGTCGTGCATCTCCCAGCGGTCCGGGGCGTGCTCGTGGAGCAGCGAGGCGCGGGCCAACCCCCGCAGCAAGGCACGTGCCTCGGGAACCCCGGTTCCGAACACGCTTGCCGCAGTCGTCACCGCCAGGTCGACCACTCCTGCGGTCCCGACGACACCCACCAGGTAGAACGCCTCGCGGGCCGCCCTCGGCAGGGCGCGATCCGACCAGGACAGCACGGCTGACACGCTCGCGGACGGTCGTCCGTTGTCCAGCGCCTCGATCCGCGTGGCCTCGTCGGCCACCCCCTCGGCCAGTCTGGCCAGTGGGAACTCCGGTTGCAGGGCGTGCTGCCCGGCCAGCACCCCGAGCGCCAGCGGCATCCCCGCGCAGCACTTCAGCAGCACCTCGGTCGCCGCGCGGTCGGCGGTCACCCGGTCCCGTCCGAACCGCTCGGCCAGGAACTCGTGCGCCTCCACCTCGGAGAGCGCTCCCAGCGGCACCCGCAACGCCCCGGCCTGCTCCAAGCCGTCGAAGCGGTCCCTGCTGGTCAACAGCACCGCGCACGTGGGCGAACCGGGCAGCAGCGACTCCACCTGGCCGTAGTCGAGCGCGTTGTCCAGAACCACCAGCACCTGCTTGGCGGCGAGCAGGGTGCGGTAGCGCCCGACCTGGGCGGCCTCTTCAGCGGGCAGGTCGCGGTGGTCCACGCCCAGCGCGTCCAACGCGCACCGCACCGCTGCGCCCACCGCCATGGGCCGCTCCTCCTGGCCGTACCCGCGCAGGTCGATGAACAGTTGCCCGTCGGGGAACCGGTCCTTGTTCCGGTGCGCCCAGTGCAGGGCCAACCACGTCTTGCCCATGCCGCCGGTGCCGACTATCCCGGCGGTCCGGGCACCGCCGTCGAGGAGCCTGTCAAGCAATCGCAACTCGGCTTCCCGACCGGTGAACCAGGGTGGGGGAGCGGGGAGTTGCCGGGGCGGGGGGAATTCGCGCCTGGCCGCCCCGAGCACTACGTCGCCCGCTATCCGCTCGGCCTGGACCACGATCTCCGCTGATGAATTGGCCACCGTGTTGCCGGTGTGCTCGGGCTGGTCGGAGGCCGCAACGCCCATGGCCGAGACCTTCCTGCCGGATGGCACCGCTTGTTCGGTGTGCTGATGTTAGGTCCGCAGTGGTGCGGCCTGTCCGTGAAAGTGCGGTGTGGGCGAAACTGCCGGGTGAGGGCTGAGCGTGGGCAGAACGCTGTTGCCAGAGGCGTGGAACCGGGCAGATCGGTCGGAACCGTTGATCCGCTCCGTGCGTCACAGGGACGACTGCGGTGCTCTCGGTCAGGGGGAGGTGGTTCTGCGGAATCGGTGTCGACCGGTCGCGAGGTCCAGTCGCGACTCTGCTAGCGGGTGGTCGCCCGCCGTGTGAAAACCTCTTGGGGCGGGTCCGGTGGCCTGTTTCGAGGCTTATCGACGTGCCCGGAATTTCTGGAAAAACCTTCAAGTGGCTCGACCGCAGCGTGAAAAGCATTTCACCGAACGTTTTCGGCGCATAGCCGTCATTCGGTGCAGCGGAACGGCCCGTAAGGGGTAGTTAGCGTTTCCCTGTCACCGGATACTCGTTGTACGGGAAAACTGCCAACACGGAAGTCGGGATGTTTCATGGTTAATCCGCTGTTACCTGCCGGGCACCCGCTCGGCGTCGTCCGGCGGGTCGTCGTGGGAGCCGCGCTCACCGCCGTCGGCATGGGCGTGGTGGTCGGGGTCGCCTCGGCCGAGCCCGCGAACTCCGAGACCGCGCCGCTGGCGGACGTCCCCGCGCGGTCGCTGACCGACCAGGAGCTCCGGGACGAGCTGGGGCGCGTGTTCCGCAACGACCCGGTGCGGGCCAGGGAGATCATCAAGGAGATGCAGCCGCGCGGGCAGCACTTCCTGAGCGCGCCTCCCGACACCAAGGGGGTCGGGGTGTCCGGTGGGGTGCCCATCGGGCCGCGCACCTCGGTCACCGGCACCGCCGCCTACGACCGCTACAAGCAGGAGGGCTTCCTCGGCGGCGGGGTTCGGGTGGGCAAGCCGTCCGGGCCGCAGTTCACCGACATCGGGCCCAAGCGCGACGGGTTCAACGCCGACCTCAGCGACAGCCTCGACGTGCTGGGCGCCGAGTACCAGTCGAGGCTCAGCCTGAACATCGCACCCGATGGCAAGGTGACGTTCAGCTACAAGGGCACCGCCTCCGTCACCACACCGGACGGGCGCAGTCGCGAGATCGGGGTGACCCTCGAACGCCGCGCCGACGGGTCGTGGCACCTCAACACCCCGGACAGCGTCACCGAGAGCACCCCGGTGCCCGGCGGCGGTTCGGTGAGCACCGAGAAGTCCGCCGACCCGCTCTCGCCCGGCAAGACCCCCGAGGTCAAGGCGCCCGCACCGCAGGCGCCCCCGACCTCGCCCGCGCCCCAGACGCCGCCCGGCGCGTCCGTGCCCGAGGTGCCGCGCGGTGCGCCCAAGGCGGACAAGGGGCGCTGGTCCGACCTCGGGTTCGGGCTGAGCTTCGACAAGACGTTCAGGCCCGCGCCCGAGCCGCCGACCACGCGGGAGCAGGTGCCGGAGCTGCTGGAGAGGTTGCGCGAGGAGGGTGCGCGCAACAGCCAGTGGCGGGCCCAGAACCGGCCCGACCTGGCCCACCGGGAGGCGCTGGAGCAGGCCCGCAACCGGGCCGCCGCTGCCGAGGCGGCCGAGCGGAACGCGCTGCCCGACCGCGACCACGACGGCGTCCCCGACGCCGAGGACGCCACGCCGAACCAGAACGACCGGAACCCGGCCAGCGCCGATCGTGGCGACGGGCCGGACAGCGGGACCGGGTACGGCAGCGACCGGGTGGTCATCACGCCGCCCTCGCAGCCGCCAGCCGGGAGCGGCGGGGACTTCGAAGGGGACGGGAAGCCGGACGCGACCGACCCGACATTGAACCAGGACGACAGCGACCCGGCCAGCGCCGAGCGCGGCGACGGGCCGGAGACCAGCCCGCGCTCCCTCGGCGGGTGGGACGTCTCCCGGCCGGACCAGCCCGGTGAGACCTGGGGGCTCGAAGGCCGGTGGCGCTCCGGTGACTCCGACGGGCCCGACGGGTCCGATGGGGCCGGGGGCGATGGGGACGACGGCGAGGGCGACGACGGCCGTGGGCCTGAGGGGACCGGCGGGGCCGGGGGCCTCGATGGTTCCGGTGACTCCGGGTCCGGGGCTGCCACTGGAACGGGTGGTCGTGGCTCCGATGGTGGGAGCGACTCCGGTGGTTCGGGTGGCATCGGTGACACCACCGGTGGTGGGCTCGGCGGTCGGGACTCCGACGGGGACGGGCTCTCCGGCAGCGCCGACTCGACGCCGAACCAGAACGACAGCGACCCGTCCAGCACCGACCGGGGCGACGGTCCCGAGGGCGGCTCGGGGTACAGCGGGTCCTCGGGCGACCGGGGGGATGACTCCGGGTTCGGCGGTGGCGGCGACTCGGGTTCTTCCGGCGACTCCGGTTCCGGTGGTTCGGGGTCCAACGACTCCGGCTCCGGCGATTCCGGCTCCAGCGGGTCGAGCTCCTCCGGTGGGTCCTCGTCCAGTGGCGGGTCCTCGCCCAGCGACTCGTCCGGGAGCAGCTCCTCGGGCAGCAGCTCGTCCGGCGGTGGTTCGTCCGCTGGTGGCTCGTCCAGCGACTCGTCCGGCAGCGGTTCCTCCGGGAGTTCCTCGTCAGGTGGTTCGAGCAGCGGCGGCTCCAGTGGTTCGGGGTCCGGCGGGTCCGGTTCGACCGGGTCCTCGGGCGACCCCTCCGACGCGGACGGCGACGGCCGGTCCGGTGACAACGACTCGACGCCGAACCAGAACGACACCGACCCGTCCAGCACCGACCGGGGCGACGGCCCCGAGGGCGGCTCGGGCTACAGCGGCTCCACGGGTGGCGGCGCGATGTCCTAGAGCGCGCCCCGTGCACGTGATCCCGCGATGCCGGACCACCCCGGTCCGGCGTCGCGGGACCGCCCGCCGGTCGGGAACGTGACCGGGCACACCGGACACGAACAGGTCACCTTCGCCACCGGTGTTCCCGAAACCCCTGTCCGCCAGGCACGCTCGTCCGGTGGCTCCGTCGTCGCACCGCAAACCGCCCGTGAAACGGGTGTTCCTCAGGGCCCTCGTGGTGGGGTCCCTGCTCATGTCCGTCGTGGTCGCGGCCGGCGCCGCGCACGGTTCGGGCAGCCTGCGCTACGTCGCGCTCGGCAGCTCCTTCGCCGCAGGACCGGGCGTGCCCGACCTCAAACCCGGCGTCCCCGGCGCGTGCGGCCGGTCCACCCGCAACTACCCGACGCTCGCCGCCGCCGCGAAGGGCGCGACCCTGGTCGACGTCACCTGCGGCGGCGCCACCACGGCCAACGTGCTCAGCAAGGAGCAGGCGGGCCTGCCACCGCAGATCCAGGCGGTCACCGCCGACGCCGACGTGGTCACGGTGACCATCGGCGGCAACGACGTCAACTACATGGGCAGCCTGATGGCGTACGGCTGCCAGAACAGCAAAGCCGCCAAGGGGCGCACCAAGGCCTGCCCGACCGTCGACCGCGCGGCCATGCTGCGCGGCCTGAACACCCTCCACGAGCGGATCGGCGCCGTCTACGCCGAGATCCACCGCCGCGCGCCCGACGCCCTCGTGTTCGCCCTGATCTACCAGGCCGTGCTCCCGGCCGAGGGACCCTCGTGCGCGGGCCTGCCGCTCACCGACGACCAGCTCGCGTTCGAGCGCACCGTCGTCGCCAGGCTGGAGGCGGCCACCCGGCGCGCCGCGCGGGCGCACGACGTGACCGTCATCGACACCACGCCGATCACCCGCGACCACGGGGTGTGCTCCGCCGAACCGTGGATGGAGCCCTACGTCCCACCACCCGGCCGCGTCGGGTACCACCCGAACGAGGCCGGGATGGCCGCGGTAGCCGAACTGGTGGCCGCGTACTCGTGGGAGCAACCGCGTCCCTGACCCGCTCTTCGCGGGTCCGTTCTCCTGAAAAAGCGCGCGCCACATCGCCGCCTGGGCTCGTTATGGGTCCAGACGGTGGCGAATCGACTTCCGCGACCGTGCGGCGCAATCCGATTCCCGCTGTTCACCGCGTTCGGTGCGGAATCATGAGCATTGCGAAATCGTAGGCGCCACGAAATCGTGAGGGCTGCGAAACCGTGAGTCCTGCCGAATCAGGAGTCGTGCGGGAGACCCCGACCCCGCCGGTCACACCCGGAAAGGACGGGCGGGGTCGAGGTCCGGTGCACGACGGCTTGGAGTTGGCCTTCGCGCGCCTGGGGGGACTCCCGCTAGTGCAGGACCTTCAGGCCCAGCACGCCGCCGACGATCAGCGCGACGCACAGCAGGCGCAGGACCGAGGCCGGTTCCTGCAGCGCGACGATGCCGTAGACCACCGTGCCGACCGCGCCGATGCCGACCCACACCGCGTACCCGGTGCCCAGGGGGATGGTCCGCAGCGCGAACGCCAGTCCGCCCATGCTCGCCAGCAAGGCCGCGCCGAACAGCAGGCTGGGGCCGAGGCGGGTGAATCCGCGTGACGCGCCCAGCGCCGCGGCCCACACCGTCTCGAAGAGCCCGGAGAGCACAAGAACGACCCATGCCATGACGAACGCCTTCCGCAGTGTCCAGTGGTCACTGCGCCGTCTTGTCCTGACCGGGTACGGCGCGCTCGTCCGGAACACCGGCGATGCGGCGTTGGAACAGACATTAGCACCGCCCGCGGTGAGGGTGCGGGTGATGCCAGTCGCAGCTTTCGGGTGAATTCAGAACGTGGCTTTGTTGTCGCGCTCTTCGGTAAACTGGTGGCAGGCCCGCTCGCGGTGGTGCGCGACGACGCTCTGCGCAAGAGCGTCTGGCTCCGACCGGAATCGATCGGAGCCAGACGGGGTGTGTGCTGGACCAGGTCGTGCTGGGCGGAGTCAGCGGGTCGCGGTGGCTGCTGCGGCCGGTTGCGCCACGACCACGCGGCCGGTGCCGGGGAGCAGCGCGGCCACGCCCGCGGCGGTCAGCGCGGCGCCCGCGCCCACGGCCATGATCACCTGGAACGCCTGCTGCGAGGGCAGGCCCGCAGCCGTGGTCAGCTGGGTCAGGATCACGCCCGCCACGGCGCTGGACAGCGACGTGCCGATCGAGCGCATCAGGGTGTTGAGGCTGTTCGCCGCCGCGGTCTCCGACACCGGCACGGCCGACATCACCAGTGCGGGCAGCGCGCCGTAGGACAGGCCGATGCCCGCGCCGATGATGCTCGATACCAGCACCAGGTGCCAGAGCTGGCTCATCAGCACCACGTTGAGCCCGTAGCCGACCGCGACCACGAGCGCGCCGGTGATCAGGGTGGTCTTGGGGCCGCGCTCCCGAGACAGCCGCGCGGACAGCGGCGCCATCGCCATCATCACCAGTCCGGACGGGGCCAGCACCAGGCCGACGCCGAGCAGCGACTGGCCGAGGCCGTACCCGGTGGACGCGGGCAGCTGCAGCAGCTGCGGCATCACCAGGGACATCGCGAACATCGCGAACCCGAAGACCACCGAGGCGGCGTTGGTCAGCAGGAGCTGGGGGCTCGCGCTGGTGCGCAGGTCCACCAGGGGCTCGGTGGTGCGCAGCTCCCACCAGCTCCACGCGGCCAGTGCGACGACCGCGCCGCCGAGCAGGCCCAGCGTCAGCGCGCTGCCCCAGCCCCACTGCGCGCCGTTGGACACCGCGAGCAGCAGGCACACCAGCACCACCGACAGCCCGAGCGCGCCCACCAGGTCGAACCGGCCGCCCGAGCGCACCGCCGACTCCGGGACCAGCGCGACCACGAGCACCCCGGCGATCACGCCCAGGCCGGCGGCGCCCCAGAACAGCACGTGCCAGTCCAGCTGCTCCACCAGCACCGCGGCCAGCGGCAAGCCCAGCGCGCCCCCGACGCCGAGGGAGGCGCTCATCAGCGCGGTCGCCGAACCGAGCTTCTCGGCGGGCAGCTCGTCGCGCATGATGCTGATCCCCAGCGGGATCACGCCCGACGCCAGGCCCTGGAGCACCCTGCCGACGATCATCGGGCCGATGGTGTCGCTGAGCGCGCCCACGACCGAGCCCGCGACCAGCAGCACGATGCTGATCAGCAGCATCCGGCGCTTGCCGTGCATGTCGCCGAGGCGGCCCACGGTCGGGGTGGCGACGGCGGCGGCCAGCAGGGTCGCGGTGATCGCCCAGGCGGTGTCGGCGGGGTCGGCGTTCAGCAGCTTCGGGAACTGCGGGACCAGGGGGATCACGACCGTCTGCATGAGCGAGACGACGATCCCGGTGAAGGCCAGCACCCAGACGACGGTGTTCGCCCCCGGCGGTGCCGGGGGTGCTGCTGGCGTGTGCGGGCGTGCGCTGGACATGGGGAGTCGGCCTTCCGGGAGGGCGGGGGTTCGGCAGGGGTTAAATCAGTTGCTTGACTTAGGTTAACCCGTGCGGCTTCACTGTCCCGCACGCGCCCGCGCCGGTGTCCGAACTGTCCGGGGGCGTCCCGAATCGACCTGAGGCGGAGGAGGTCCCCCGTGAGGCGGCTCCACAACGAGACCACGCGCGCCCGCATCCTGGACACCGCCGAGCGGCTGTTCGCCGAGCGCGGCCTGCACGCGGTGTCCAACCGGCAGGTCAGCGCGGCGGCCGGGCAGGGCAACAACGCGGCCGTCGGGTACCACTTCGGGACCAAGCACGACCTGGTCAGGGCGATCGTTCGGCGGCACGGCCTGCCCGTGGAGGCGCTTCGGGCGGACATGGTCGCCCGCGCCGGGGACTCGCCGGTGCTGCGCGACTGGGTCGACTGCCTGGTGCGGCCGGTCACCGCGCACCTCGCCGACCTGGCCGCGCGCGCCGACGTCGTGGCCCCCGGCGGGATCACCTGGTACGCGCGGTTCGTCGCGCAGGTGGTGACCGATCCGGCGCTGCGTCTGGTCGCCGCCGCCGAGGTCATGACCACGCCGGGGATGGGGGTCGTGCTGGAGCGGCTGCGCGCCCACCTGCCCCCTGAGGTGGCGCCTGAGGTCCGGTTCGGGCGGGAGCGGATGGTGTGGCACCTGATCGTGCAGGTGTGCGCCGAGCGGGAGCGGGCGCTGGCCGAGGGGGTGGCGACGCCGCGCGACACGTGGGACGGTGCGGCGCGCGGTTTGGTGGACGCGATCACCGGGCTGTGGACCGCACCGGACAACACGGTGGGGGAGCGGGTCGGGCGCGGGTAGCGCGCCTGGGCGGTGCCGACTGGGGGCGGGTTTGGCGTTGGTGGAGCGGGCGGGGCTGACGTCGAGGGTCCGGTTGGCCGGGTGGTCCGGTGGGCGGGGTGCGCGCGAGAGCGCTGCTGACCGGCCGGATGGGTGTGGGCTGGATGCGGTGGGTGTGCCGAGCGGGACCGTAGTGGACGTGGCGGGCGGGCCGGGTGAGTCCGTGCTGGACGCGGCAGGTGTGTCGAGCGGGTCCGCAGTGGGGGCGGCGGGCAGGCCGCGCGGGTGCGGAGTGCGGCTGGCGAGAAGGCCGGGTGGCGGGGCGGGCACGGGTGCGGCTGATGAGCTGAGTTGCGGCCTGGGCGGGGGTGTCGCCGATGGGGCGAGCCGCAGTGCGAGCGCGGGTGTCGCAGGCGGGCGGAGTTGCGGCCTGCGTGCGGATGTCGCCGACAAGGTGGGCGGCAGCATGAGCGCGGCTGTGGTCGGTGAGGCGGGGGTTCGTGTGACCGGTTGGTCGACCCGGTGCGCATCACGTGCGGTTGTGACCGGCTGGCCAGCCGGCTGTGGGGTGAGTGTGACTGGGGTTGCCCGCACCGGTGGGTTCGGCTCCGGTTCGGGTGTGGTGGGGCGGCGCAAGGGCAATTCGCCCATCGTGGTGGGCGCGGGGCGTTACCGCGCATTTCGTAAGTCAGTCGCTTGACTCAAACGGAGAGCTGTGGCTATCTGGAGTCATCCCCGACGACACCGCGCTGGAGGACCCCATGCCCCCGAGCGACCACCACGAGAGCGACCCCGGCGGTGAGCGGCCCCGCACCCCGCCCTCTGCAACCCGGCTCTCTGCAACCCGGCCCTCCGCAACCACGCCTCCTGCGGCTACGCCTCCCGCGACTACGCCGATCCGCACTCCTCCGGTCGGGAACACGCAGTGCTGCGCCGCTCGCGCCCGCACCTCGGCCGTGTCGTTCGGCACCATGCCGTTCGACGCCGCGACCGCCCCGCGCGCAGCCGCGTCGACCCACCTCGTCCCACCCGGCTCGCGGCGGCGCGTCCGGCGGAAAACCGGGGAGCGCCCGTGACCCCCTCCCGCCAGCACGACGGTCCCGCGCGCAAGGGCGACCGGGCCGCCGAGACGCGCGAGGTGAGACTGGCCGCCGCCGAGCGGCTGTTCGCCGAGCGCGGCGTGAGCGCGGTGTCCAACCGGCAGGTCGGCGAGGCCGCCGGGCAGGGCAACAACTTCGCCGTCGGCTACCACTTCGGCAGCC
>NZ_JBQGCX010000318.1:0-1598 GCF_052038725.1 Actinosynnema sp. | reverse complement strand
GTCCCGGAACGTGCCGACCACGACCCGGTCCCCGGTGTCGGGGTCCTCGACCCGGTTGAACGCGGCGGCCACCCACAGCCGGTGCCCGTCGCGGTGCACCACAGGCACGACGGTGTGCGCGCCGCTGCCCGGCCCGACCAGGTCGGTGAACACCTCCTCCACCCGCGCGTGCCCCTCCGGGTCGTCCTCGGCGGTGGGCCACCACGGGTACACCGGCCCGTACGGCAGCCCCTCGGGCCCGTAGCCGAGCACGGTGGTGAACGCGGCGTTGATCTCCACGACCGCGCCGGTCTCGTCGCAGACGAAGAACGCCTCCTGCAGCGAGTCCAGCAGCGCCGCCCGCCACCGGGCGTGGTGGTCGCGCAGCCTGGCCAGCTCGACGTTCGCGCGCACCCGCGCCAGCAGGTCGGCCGCCGCGAACGGCTTCACCAGGTAGTCGTCCGCGCCCGCCGCGAGCCCCTCGATGGACGCCTCCTGCCCGGCGCGGGCCGACAGCAGCACCACCGGGACGCCCGCCGTGCGCTGGTCGGCGCGCAGCGCGGCGACCAGGCCGAGGCCGTCGAGGCGCGGCATCATCACGTCGGTGACCACCAGGTCCGGCGTGCGGGCGCGCACCTCCTCCAGCGCGGCCCGCCCGTCCCCGACGGCCCGCACCCGGTAGCCCGCCGAGCGCAGCCGCCTGGTCAGGTACTCGCGCATGTCGGCGTTGTCGTCGGCGACCACGACCCGCGCGGGCAGCGCGGACTCGGGGGCGCGCAGCGGCGACTGGGACAGCGGGGCCGCGCCGGGGTCGTCGTGGACCGGGTCGTCGGCGGGGTCGCGGTCGTCGGGCAGCCAGCGCAGCGCCTCCTGCAGGTACGGCTCCGCCCCCGACGCGCGGGGCCCACCGCCCACCGCGACGACCGCGTCGGCGGGCAGGTGCGCGGTGCCCAGCGGCAGCCGGATGGTGAACGCCGTGCCACCGCCCGGCGCGCCCGCCGCGCCGATCTCGCCGCCGTGCAGCCCCACCAGCTCCCGCACCAGCGCCAGCCCGATGCCGCTGCCCTCCGCCGACCTGGCCCTGGTGTTCTCGATGCGGTGGAACCGCTCGAACAGCCGGGGCAGCTCGTCCACGGGCACCCCGACGCCGGTGTCGGCGACGGTCACCACCGCGTGGTCGCCCTCGCGGTGCACCTCGACGCGGATGCCCCCGCCGAAGGTGAACTTGAGCGCGTTGGACAGCAGGTTGAGCACGACGTTCTCCCACATGCCTCGGTCCAGGTGCACGGGGACGCCCAGCGGCGGGCAGTCCACGCGGAACTCCAGACCGGCCTTCTCCACGGCCGAGCGGAACGTGCTGGCCAGTTCGGCGGTGACCACCGCCAGGTCGACGGGTTCGTAGCGGGCCCGCATCCGCCCGGCCTCGATGCGGGAGAAGTCCAGCAGCGCGGTGACGAGCCTGCCCAGGCGCAGCGCGTTGCGGTGGACCACGTCCAGCTCGGCCCGCTCGCCGGGTCCGGCGCGCGCCCGCAGCTCCTGCAGCGGGCCGGTGATCAGGGTCAGCGGGGTGCGGAACTCGTGGCTGATGTTGGCGAAGAACGCGGTCTTGGCGCGGTCCA
>NZ_JBQGCX010000317.1:0-4890 GCF_052038725.1 Actinosynnema sp. | reverse complement strand
ATCCGGGTGGGCGAGGCGGACCCGGCCGAGCTGGCCCGGGCGGCGTGGGCGAGCGGCGGGCGGGTCGTGGACGCGACCGGGTCGCTGACCGAGGCGGTGGGGGAGATCCGTGGCTGTCGATAGGGCGCTGTGGTGGTCGGTGTGGTGGCCGTGGGCGGTGGTGTGGGTGGTGACCGCGCTGGCGCTGCTGGTCGCCCTCGGGGCGGTCGTCGCGGCGTGGCGCGGCAGGGCCAGGTACGCCCCGGCGCCGGGCGTTCCGGGGGTGCCGATCTACCTGGACGAGAAGGCGGTGATGGACCTGTACCAGGTCGGCGGGTACGGGGACGCCATGACCAAGGAGGTGGTCGACCGGGTCGGCACCACCAGGGACGGGAAGATCGCGCTCAAGGGCGTGGACGTCGGCGTGGAGGGGGCGCGGCAGTCCGGGCGCGAGGTGGTCAAGACGTACATCGAGAACTCGGAGCCGATCGCCGTCGTCGGGGTGCTGCTCGGGGCGCTGGAGAGCGCCCACGGGGTCGTGCACGTGGACCTGCGGGACCGGACGGTGCGCGGGGACGTCGCGCTGGAGCGGGCGCTCGGCGACGGCGCGCGGACCGCGCGGCTGCGGCGGATCGACGCCTACGTGTCGGTGCGCGGGGAATTCCGCGAGACGGGGCGGCACGACGGCACTAGGGTCTTCCAGGCGCCCTACGGCGACCCGGACGACCCGGCCGAGGGGCCGCAGGTCGTCGTCGAGTGCCAGAGCGCCGGGCTGCGACCGGACGTCGTGCCCGAAGGGGTGTTCAGCGCGCGGTGCTTGGGCCGGGTGCAGGCGTGGAAGGCGGGGAGCGGGGAAATGGTCATCAGGCCGATCGCGGTGTTCCTGTGAAGGCGCTGCTGGACCGCGTGCTCGTGGTCGACGTCGAGGCGACCTGCTGGGAGGGCGCGCCGCCCGGCGGGCAGGTCAGCGACATCATCGAGATCGGGGTGTGCGAGTACGACGTCGCGCTCGGCGAGCGGGTCGAGCGGCACTCGCTGCTGGTGCGCCCCACCCGGTCCGAGGTGAGCCCGTTCTGCACGTCGTTGACGACGTTGACGCAGGAGCAGGTCGGGCGCGGGCTGGACTTCGGGGTGGCGTGCGCGCGGTTGCGGGAGCTGGGGTCGCACGAGCGGGTGTGGGCCAGCTACGGGGACTACGACCGCAAGCAGTTCCAGCGGCAGTGCGCCGACCTGGGCGTGCCCTACCCGTTCGGGCCGAGGCACCTGAACGTGAAGACCCTGTTCGCGCTGACGCGGGGCCTGCACCGGGAGGTCGGCATGGCCCAGGCGCTGGCGCTGGCCGGGCTGCCGCTGGACGGCACGCACCACCGGGGCGACGACGACGCGTGGAACATCGCGGCGCTGCTCGGCACGCTGCTGGTCAGGTGAGCCGGGGGGTTCTGCGATCCTTGAGCGCATGGCAACGGTTCCGGAGCGGCTGATCACCGCAGCGACGCGCTTGTTCGCCGCCAAGGGGTACGACCGGGTGGCGGTGCAGGAGGTCGTGGAGCAGGCGGGCGTCACCAAAGGGGCCATGTACCACTACTTCGGGTCCAAGGACGACCTGCTGGCGGAGATCTACGGGCGGTTGCTGCGGATGCAGACCGAGCGCCTGGAGCACTTCGCGGCGGCGCGGGGCCCGGTGGACGAGCGCCTGCGGGCGGCGGCGGTGGACGTCGTGGTGACGAGCGTGGACAACTTCGACCAGGCGAAGGTCTACTTCCGCTGCGCCGACCACCTGCCGGAGGACAAGCGGCTGGGGCTGCGCGCGGAGCGGCGGCGGTACCACGAGCGGTTCCGGGGGTTGGTGGAGCAGGGGCAGGCGGAGGGGGTGTTCTCGCCCGCGGCGCCCGCGGACCTGGTGGTGAACTACTTCTTCGGGGCGGTGCACCACCTGGCCGAGTGGTACAGCGCGGAGGGGGCGCTGACGGCGGGGCAGGTGGGGGAGCACTACGCGGACCTGCTGATCAGCTCGCTGCGGGCTTGACCACCGCCCCCGACCGGGTGGCCGGGGGCGGTGGGGCGCGTCAGCTCTTGGGGAGCTCCGGCTCGACGTCCTTCGCGAGCGCCTGGGCGGTGGCGCAGGAGTCGTCGATGGAGCTGATCGAGTAGCCGGTGACGTCCACCCTGGAGGACGACGTGACCTCGATGGTCACCGTGCAGTCCAGGTCCGTCACGGTCTTCTTCACGAGCTTGGCGGCCCTGCCGCCGACGGTGGTCTCGGAGATCTCCGAGTTCGCCCCCGCCTGGTACTGGGAGATGCCCAGGGTGGGGTAGACGTCGAGCTGGACCCGCACCCCCTTCGAGTTCTTCGCCGAGCAGCCGTTGCTGTCGGCGTCGGCCATATCGGTCAGGTCGTTCTTGGGAGCGATCTCGGTGAGAACATCGCAGGGATCGAGCTCGTCGAGCGAGGGCCCGGTGGAGGGCGAACCGGAGGTTTTGGTGCCTTCGGTGTCCTGGGGTGGCGCAGCAGATGGAGTGCCTGGCTCCTGGGTCGAGCAAGCCGTGACCGTTCCCGCGATGAGCAGTAGGGCGAGGATTCGTGATCTGTTCAACTTTGTCCCTGCTTGATCTTCATCGGGTTTTTCAGCTCGGGTAGTTCATCCGCTGCGCTTCGTCGACGTTCCGGTAGTTGCGCTTGGCCAGTTCCATCGCTTCACGCGCTTCGACCAGTGTCTTGATGAGCTCTTGGAGCGCGGGGATGACGCCGATGGTCCCCGGCCCTCCGGTCGCGCTCTCCAGGTTGTAGCGACTCATCGCCACCCCGTCAGGGCTCGTTCCCAACTGCGTGGCCTGCGTCAAGTCTCGTGCGGACATCACAGCGGAGCCCAGCTCCTCCAGGGAGTGGTTGATCGCCTGGATGTACGCGTCCGCCCCGGATTCCGTGATGGCGAACCCACCCGAAGCCGCGACCTGCTTCAGGTTGGCCATGCCGGCCGTCATCGACTTGATCGTCTCGATGTTCAGCGCATCCGCCACGTCACACCCCCAGTGGTAAGTCCGTTGACCCGAACGTTACCGCCCGAACCACCCCCACGTGGCGACCTTCGCGCTACTCACGGCACCAGCAGCACCACCGTCTCCGCCACGCAAGCCGGCTTCGCCGCCCCCTCCGCCTCCACGACCACCCGGACCACCGCCTGCCGCTCCCCGCCACCCCCGCCCTCGGACACCGACACCACCTCCACCCCCGCCCGCACCCGCATCCCCACCAGCACCGGGCTCGGGAACCGCACCCGGTTCAGCCCGTAGTTCACCCCCATCGACACCCCCTCCACCGAGTACACCTCCCGCACCAGCAGCGGGATCAGCGACAGCGTCAGGTACCCGTGCGCCACCGGCCCCCCGAACGGCCCCGCCGAAGCGCGCTCCACGTCCACGTGGATCCACTGGTGGTCCCCCGTCGCCTCCGCGAACAGGTCCACCTCGCGCTGCGTCACCTCGTGCCAGGGCCCGAACCCCAGGTGCTCCCCGGCAGCCGCAGCGAACTCCGCCAACCCCTCGAACCGGCGCACCATCAGTCCCGAGGCCCGCCCGCGACGTACACGACCTGCCCGGACACGAACCCCGCCCCCTCGCTGACCAGGAACGACGCCGTGTGCGCGATGTCCTCCGGCACCCCGACCCGCCCCACCGGGATCGCCGCCGCCGCAGCCGCCTTGAACTCCGCGAAGTCCACCCCGACCCGCGCCGCCGTCGCCGCCGTCATGTCGGTCTCGATGAACCCCGGCGCGATCGCGTTCACGGTCACCCCGAACCGCCCCAGCTCGATCGCCAGCGTCTTCGTGAACCCCTGCACCCCGGCCTTCGCCGCCGCGTAGTTCGCCTGCCCCCGGTTCCCCAGCGCGGACGTGCTCGACAGGTTCACCACCCGCCCCCACCCGGCCTTCACCTGGTGCGCCTGCACCGCCCGGCTCATCAGGAACGCCCCGCGCAGGTGCACCCCGATCACGGTGTCCCAGTCGTCGTCGGACATCTTGAACAGCAGGTTGTCCCGCAGCACCCCGGCGTTGTTCACCAGCACCACCGGCGGCCCCAGCTCCTCGGCCACCCGCGCCACCGCCGCGTCCACCGACGCCCGGTCCACGACGTCCACGCCCACCGCCAGCGCGCGCCCGCCGTCCGCCTCGATCGCCGCGACCCCGTCCGCGCACCGCTCCGCATCCAGGTCCAGCAGCGCCACCGCGAACCCGTCCCGCGCCAACCGGGCGGCCACCGCGGCCCCGATCCCCCGAGCCGCCCCGGTGACGACCGCAACCCGTCCCTCGGCCACGTGAACCTCCTCGATCAGCGGGCCAGAACGAGCGGAACCTAGCGGCCCCGCGCCGGACCGCACCACCCCCGAAGGCCCCGCGCCCCCGATCAGCCCCCGTCCACCAGCGACCGCGCGAACCCCACCGCCCGCGCCACCCCCTCGCGGTGCCGCTCGACCCTCCGGCCCTGGAAGTCCTGGTCCCGCAACTCCTCGTCGGTCGGCTCCGGCGCTGGCTCCTGCCCGACCCGCTCCAGGTCCAGCTCCAGCAACCGCCGCGCCACCCCCGACGCCAGCGCCACCACCGCCCCGTCCTCCAGCACGCTGTCGTGCAGCCCCACCCACCACAACCGAGGCAGCGCCGCCCACCCCGCCAGCGCCCGCCCACCCCGCTCCCGCAGCGCGTTGAACTCCAGCGACACCTCCCGCAACCGGGGCGCGTCCACCTCCGCCAGCCCCTCGAACTCCGCGTCGTCCAGCCCGCACTCGTCCAGCCCGCACTCGTCCAGCCCCAGCGCGACCGGCGTCCGCCACGCCCGAGCGTCTCCCAGCCCGGAGTAGTACTCGCTGAGCCCGCCCCGTCCAGGTCCAGCCGCTCCAGCGCGCACTCCCGCGCCCCC
>NZ_JBQGCX010000316.1:0-2760 GCF_052038725.1 Actinosynnema sp. | reverse complement strand
GCCCCGGTGACCCGGAGCGCGACCCCGTGACCCGCCCCGCCGATCCCGCCCCGCCGACCCCGCCCGGAGCGCAGCCATGAGCCCCTCCACCCGCCACGCCGTCCTGCGCGCGCTGGTCCCGCTCCTGCTCCTGACCTGCCTCCCCGGCTGCGCCCCGCCCGCCGACCGCGCGCTCGTGCGCGTCCTCGGCCCGTGGACCGGAGCCGAGGAGGCCCGGTTCCGCGCCGTGCTCGACCGGACCGGCGTGCCCTACGACTACACCGGCAGCCGCGCGCTCGGCCAGCTGCTGCGCTCCAGGGTGCAGCAGGGCGACCCGCCCGACGTCGCCGTCCTGCCCGGCCTCGGCGAGCTGGCCTACTACGCGCGGGGCGGCCACCTGCGGGAACTGCCCCCGCTGCCCGAGGCCGACTACGCGCCTTTCTGGCGGGACCTGGCGCGCGTGGGCGCCGAGGGCACGCACGCCGTCGTCGTCAAGGCCGACCTCAAGAGCCTCATCTGGTTCGACCCCGACTCGGACGTGCGCCCGCCCGCGAACGCCGAGCAGCTCCTGGCGGGCGGCGCGCCGTGGTGCCTCGGCCTGGGCTCCTCGCCGGACGCGGGCTGGCCGGGCACCGACTGGGTCGAGGACCTGCTGCTGCACCAGTCCGGCCCAGGGGTCTACCGGCGGTGGGCCTCCGGGGAGCTCGCCTGGCGCTCCCCGGAGGTGCGCCGGGCCTGGGAGACCTGGGGCGCGCTGGTGTCCGGCGTCCCCGCCGAGCGGGCGCTGCTCACCGACTTCGACGACGCGGGCCTGGCCATGTTCACCCGGCCCCAGGGCTGCGGGCTCGACCACCTCGGCTCGTTCGCGGGTGCCGCCTACCGGGAGCGCGGGCGCGCGGGCGACTTCGCCCCCTTCCCCGACCTGGGCGCGAGCGGCTGGGAGGTGTCCGCCGACCTGGCCGGGCTCTTCACCGACTCGCCCGCCGCGGGCAGGCTCCTGGCCCACCTGGCGGACGCCGAGGGCCAGCGGGTCTGGCCCGCCGCGGGCGGCGCATACTCCGCCCACAAACGGGTACCCCCCTCCGGCTACGTCGATCCGGTGGACCGGCGGATCGCCGAAGTCCTCACCGGGGGCGCGTCCCTGTGCCTCGACGCCTCGGACCTCATGCCCCCGAGCCTGCGCTCCGCCTTCTACCGGGGCGTCATCAACTACCTCGAAACCCCCGAGTCGCTCGAAGGGGTGCTGGCCGGTCTCGACCAGATCGCCGATTCGGTCGACCGAACGGAGTGGATTACGCTACCTTGCGGCTGAATTCCCCGATGGGGCGGTTTCGAGTGCTTTCCAGGGGTCTTCTGGGGGCGCGCGTCGTCGCGACCTGCCCGAGGTGGGAGGGTCGGCCTGACCGGGTTCGATCTTCTCGCGTCGTGGTGGCCGGGTCGACGGCTGTCCCCATCGGGCTGCTCGACGCCCGGTACCAGCGGGGAGTCCAGGGCTGTGCAGCCCCGCGCTCGTAGGTTGCGGTGCACGATCGGGGTGGAGGACCAGCATGACTGCGACGATGGCGGCGGTGCGTGACGGGGTGGTCGCCTGGGTGGCCAGGAGGGCCGTCGCCAAGTGGCTCCTGGCCAAGTACGGGGCGCGGGCGCTCGCGATGCTTCCCGAGGGGGTGATGCTGCCGCTGCGCCGCGACGGGCTCGACCCGGTGGCCGAGATGGAGCAGATGCGCGCGGACGGGCCCATCCACCGCGTGCAGACCCCGTTCCGGTTCGGCGTGTGGCTGGTGACCGGCGAGCAGGAGACGCGCGCGGTCCTGGCGGACGGCAACGCCTTCAGCAACGACTACGCGCGGATCGGCCAGACCGGCTTCGTCAAGATCGAGCGCTCGCCCGGCGGCCTCGGGTTCGCCGACCCGCCGCACCACACCCGGCTGCGCAAGCTGCTCACGCCGGAGTTCACGATGCGGCGGCTGGCCAGGCTGGCCCCGCGCATCGACGAGATCATCGCCGACCGGCTGGACGCGATGGACGCGGCGCCCGGCCCGGTCGACCTGGTGGAGCAGTTCTCGCTGCCCATCCCGTCGCTGGCGATCTGCGAGCTGCTCGGCGTGCCCTACGAGGACCGCGAGCTGTTCCAGCGGCTCGCCGCGGCCCGGTTCGACGTGTTCGGCGGCGCGAACGCGGCGCTCGGCGCGGTGTCCGAGTCCCTGGACTACCTGCGCGAGGTCGTCGAGCGGCAGCGCGTCGAACCCGGCGACGGGCTCATCGGCATGATCATCCGCAACCACGGCGACCAGGTCGACGACGAGGAGCTCGCGGGCCTGGCGGACGGCGTGCTCACCGGCGGGTTCGACACCACCGCCAGCATGTTGGCGCTGGGCGCTGCGGTGCTGCTGCAGAACCCGGAGGCCGCCCGCGCGGTGCGCGAGGACGACGACGCCGTCGGGCCGGTCGTGGAGGAGCTGCTGCGCTACCTGAGCGTGGTGCAGGTGGCGTTCCCGCGCTTCGCCAAGCAGGACATGGAGATCGGCGGGGCGCGGATCAAGGAGGGCGACGCGGTCGTCTGCTCGCTGGTCGCCGCGAACCGCCACGCGGGCACCGACTTCGACCACACCCGCGTGCCCGCGCCGGGCGGCCACTACGCGTTCGGGCACGGCGCGCACCGCTGCGTCGGCGCGGAGCTGGGCAGGCTGGAGCTGCGGGCCGCCTACCCGGCGCTGCTGCGGCGCTTCCCGAACCTGCGGCTGGCCGACGAGCTGCCCGGCTACCGGACCGTGTCGGTCG
>NZ_JBQGCX010000315.1:0-1763 GCF_052038725.1 Actinosynnema sp. | reverse complement strand
CACCCGCAGCACCGCCGCGCACCCGGCGTCCCCGCCCCCGCCGCCCGGCAGGGTCGTCGCGCTGCGGGAGGCCGAGGCCGCCGAGGTGTTGCCCGCCGCGTCCCTGGCCCGCACCGAGTAGCTGTAGGTGGTGGCGCCGCTGAGCCCGGTGTCCACGTCGGAGGTCGTGGCGCTCGTGCCGACCTTCGCGCCGCCCCGGTACACGTCGTACCCGGTGACGCCGACGTCGTCGGTCGCGGCCTGCCAGCTCAGCGCGACCGACGAGGCGGTGGTCGTGCCCACCGCCAGCCCGGTCGGCGCGGTCGGGGCCGTGGTGTCGCCGGGGCCGCCGCCGTCGCCGTAGCGCTGGCCGAGGCTGATGCCGGTGGCGGAGCCCTCGCCGCCGAGCGGCACCTGGTGGTCCAGGCTCACGAACTTGCCGCCGTGCTGCCACAGCGCGGGCTTGAGCAGCGCGTACTTGGCCGCGTCCCAGGTCTTCCAGTCGTCGAGCAGCAGCCCGCCGGTGTCGCCGGAGTTCGGGTTGAGCGCCCAGAACGTCTGGTGCAGCCCCTCCTCGACGATCAGGTCGCGCAGCGCGGCCATCCACCGGTCCTGCCGCTCGTCCTCGCCGAGCCGCCCGCCCCACTCGCCGATCAGCAGCGGCGCGGCGCCCTGCTCGTGCAGGTACAGCCAGTTGGGCCGCCACACGTCGGTGATCAGCGACTCCTTGGTGAACGGCTTGTCGAACCACGGCTGGTTGAACACCAGGGGGCCGTAGTCGTGCGGGGAGTAGACGAGCTGGTCCTGGTTCGCGCCCAGGTTCACCGGGTGCTCGGCGACGCCGCGCAGGTTGCCGCCCCACCAGGTGTGGAAGTAGTTGGGCGTGCGGTCGGGGTTGGTGTCGGGCGCGTCCCAGCCCTTGCCGGGGCGCGGGTAGACCTCGTTGCCCTCGCACAGCACCAGCAGCTCGGGGTTGATCGCGAGGATGCGCCTGCCCGCGGTCTCGCAGGTGTGCTTCCAGTTGTCGACGTCGGTCGAGCCGTCCCACTTGGCGCGCGGCGAGTCGCCGGGGCCTCCGTGTGGCTCGTTCTTGACGTCGACGGCGATGATCGTGTCGTTATCCTTGTAGCGCGCGGTGACCCACTCCCAGGTGGAGTAGAACACCTCCGGGGTGACCGAGCCCTTGTACCAGACGGGGTGCACGTGGCCGGAGTTGTCGGCCTCGGCGCTGTGCACGTCCAGCAGGACCTTCAGGCCGAACCGCTCGCACAGCCGCAGCCAGAAGTCGAAGATCTGGAGGTTGTCCATCCCCGCGAGCTCGGGGTTGGCGTAGTCGTTGATGTTCGGCTTGGCGACGGTCCTGCCCTCCTTCCACTCCTGCAGCAGCTGGGTGGAGACGGGCACGCGCACGAGGTTGACGCCGCGATCGGCCATGGCCTTGGTGATCTCGGTGATGTTGGCCGACCACAGGCCGTGGAAGACGCGCTCGGTGGCGTTGAAGCCGAACCAGTTGGCTCCGGTGAGCTGGACGCGGTTGCCCGCCGCGTCGACGATCCGGTTGCCCTGGACGTGCAGCCAGTCCTTGGCGGGCGGTGCGGCGGAGGCGGCGGGAGGGGCGAGCGCGGAGGCCGCGAGGGTGGCGGCGACCAGCGGGACGGCCGCGAGCGCGGCCAGCCACCGCCGTCCGCGCCCGTGGGTCGGTGACAGCACTGTCATCCTCCGGGGTTCGGGTGACGCGGGGAAGGTTCTGGGAGCGCTCCCAGAATGACTGATCGGGGGCGCGC
>NZ_JBQGCX010000314.1:0-4065 GCF_052038725.1 Actinosynnema sp. | reverse complement strand
ACTGCTCCTGCGCCTCCCTGCGTTCCGCGTGCCGAGCCGGGCGGGTCGAGCACCCGGCGCCCCCGTGCGGGGTCAGGGGTGGCAATACCCGCCAGAGGGACGACCAACCACGAACGGGGGAAACGGGAGGAGGTTCTTCGTGACGCTGCGAGAGCCGCCCACCGCGGGCGGGGCTCAGACCGGGCGACCCAGCAGGCGCACCGCCAGCGCCAGGCGCAGCCGCAGCATCCCCGCCGCGTCGCGCAGGCTCCACCCCAGCAGCACCTCGGCCCGCTGCAGCCGCACCCGCAACGTCGAGTGGTGCACGAACAGCTCCTGCGCGGCGGCCCGCTGGTTCGGGGCGCGCGCCACCGCCACCAGCGTCGGCAGCAGCCACGGCGCCTCCTCGGCCGCCGCCGTGAGCACCGCCGCGTCCGGCGTCGTGGTGCCCGGCGCGACCGCCGCCGCCAGCATCTCCAACCCGCCCAGGTCCTCGGCGCGCACCACGCGCGGGCCGGGGTCGGCGGTGGTGCCCTCGGCGGTCAGCCGCAGCGCCGTCAGCGCGCGCGCCGCCGACTCGGGCAGCCGGTGCGCGGGCACCGCCGGTCCCACGCCCGCCCGGCCGCGCACCGGCACCGGGTCGCCCTCGGGCTGCACCAGGACCTTGCCGTGCGGCTGGGCCAGCACGCGCAGCCTGCCCTCCGGGTTGAGGCCCAGCGCGCGCAGCGCGGCGAGCCGGGCCTCCAGGGGGGTGCCTGCGGCGATCGCGGTCTCCAGCAGCGGCGCGGCCGGGGTGTGCGCGGGGGTGGTGACGGGGCGGTGCCGGATCAGCAGGGCAGCCGCCGCGCCCGCGCGCTCCAGGACCAGGGTGTCCAGGTCGCGTCCGCGCGCCGGGCTCTCCAGCCACAGGGTGGCCGCGCCGTCGAGCACGCGCACCGCCAGCCAGTCCGGTTCGGGGCGGGCGGGGCTGTCGCGGCGCTCGCCGTCGGGCTCGACCCGGATGACCACGCGGCGGGTGCGGTCGACCAGGCGCGCGGGCAGGCCGGTCAGCTCGGCGGCGGCGCGCGCCACCGCCTCCAGGTCGGCGCGCCTGCGCAGCAGGTCGTCGAAGCGGGCCGCGACCCGCTCCGCCCCGCCGGGTCCGGGTTCCATCGATGCGGGTGGTTCCGCAAGGCTCCGCACGGTCTCCCCCCTCGCGATCGGCTGCGCCGCCTACTCTCCCAGTCCCTGCCCCGGTCGGACCAATCGCCTCCCGCACGGGGGTGGCTGCCCGTGCCGGCCCAGGCGGAGCAGGGCGGGGGCGCGCGGATCGTCGTGGTCGACGACGGCGCACGCGCGGCCCTCAGGATGGCACCTGGACAGGTACCGGCGCTGCCCCTCGACGTACCGGCGGTTCGAGGGGTGCCCCGGATCGGGGTGCGAGCCGTCGCGCCCGGCCATCCGCGGCGCGGTGACCGCGAAGGAGGCGCGCAGGAAGATCCCGCAGTCCCAGAGCGGGGCGAGCTCGTCGCGGTGCAGGAAGATCCCGTCGAGCAGCAGCACCGCGTCCGCCGGGACGAGCCGAGGGGCCCGCTCGACGGGGCGGTCGGTGGTGTGGTCGAACACGGCGGTGCGCACCAGGCGGTCGCCGCCGGGCGCGAGCGGGTCGAGCAGGGCGCGGCGCAGCGCGGGGTAGTCGTAGGAGTCGGCGAAGAACCCCTCGGGGTCGTGCCCGCCGCGCCGGTGGCGGAGGGCACGCGGGTGGTGGAAGTCGTCCACGCCCGCCCGCACCACCGGCCGTCCCAGCGGGGCGAGCGCGGCGGCGAGGTGGTCGGCGAAGGTGGTCTTCCCGGCCCCGTCGACCCCGTCCACGGCCACCCGCGCGATCCCGCCGGGCCGCAGCGCCGCCACGTGCCCGGCCAGCCGCCCCAGCAGCCGCGCGCGCTCGGGCGGGACGGCCACCGCGCTCAGCCGTCCTTGCGCGCGGAGCCGGTGCGCATGTGGATCTGCTCGCCCTGCTTGCCGAACAGGCTCAGCACCTCCACCGGCCGGTCCGGTTCGGCGGCGCCGAACCAGTGCGGCACGCGCGTGTCGAACTCGGCGGCCTCGCCGGAGACCAGGACCACGTCGTGCTGCCCGAGCACCAGCCGCAGCCTGCCCGCGAGCACGTACAGCCACTCGTAGCCGCCGTGGGTGCGCGGGTCGGGCTCGTCGCCCCGGTAGGGGATGAGCATCTTGTACGCCTGGATGCCGCCGGGCTGCTGGGTGAGCGGCACCACGGTCATGCCGTTGCGCCGCACCGGCGCGAGCCGCACCCTCGGGTCGCCCACGGGCGGCGCGCCGACCAGCTCGTCCAGGGGCACCCGGTGGGCGCGGGCGATCGGCAGCAGCAGCTCCAGGCTGGGCCGCCGCTGCCCGGACTCCAGCCGCGACAGGGTGCTCTTGGAGATGCCGGTGACCTCGGCCAGGTCGGCCAGCGTGGCCCCGCGCGAGGTGCGCAGCGCGCGCAGCCGCTCGCCGACCTGCCCGAGCACGTCCTCGTCCACGTCCCACCCACCTCCGGCCCGTCCCGCGTCCGGCAACGCGTGTTGCCATTATGCGCCGGGGTGAGGGGTGCTCAGGTCAGGCTGAGCTGCCCGTCGCGCACGGCGGACGGGCCGAGGTCGCCGGTGCGGTAGTGCTTGCGGCACAGCACCTGGTAGCGCACGTCGTCCGCGGCGACCTGCACCACGTCGGCCACCAGGACCGTGCTGCCGTCGCGCACCAGCACGTCGTCGTGCACGCGCCCGTTGAACCGGCCGGGCAGGCCGCACCAGCACAGCACCTCGACCTGGATGGCGTTGAGCTCGTCGGCCAGCTCGAACAGCCTGCGCGAGCCGGGGAACATGGTGCTGCGGAAGTCGGTGGCCAGGCCGAAGCAGTAGACGTCGATCTGGGCGTCGTCGGCGAGCTCGGCGAGCTGGTCGACCTGCTCGGGGTCGAGGAACTGGGCCTCGTCGACGATCAGGTAGTCCACCCGCTGCCCGCGCCCCCAGTGCTCGCGCACCAGCGCGCCCAGGTCCATCTCGTCGTGGACCTCCAGCGCCCGGCGGGCCAGGCCCATGCGGCTGGAGATGGTGGGGGTGCCGGAGCGGTCGTGGCGCACCAGCAGCAGGCCGCAGCGGCCCTGGCGGGCCTGGTTGTGGTCGATCTGCAGGGCCAGGGTGGACTTGCCGCAGTCCATCGGGCCGAAGAAGAACCGCAGGCTGCCCGCAGCCCTCACCCCGCGCCGCGCCCCGGCGGCGGGCACGGACGCCAGGGCGTCGGTCGGGTCGAGTGCGGGGTTGGTGGGTTCCACGGCGCGCAACCTTAATGCGCCCGGCACCGGGCGCGGTCACTCAGGTGGGCGAGCGGGACTGGACCTCATATCATGTCCCGCGATATAACGTGTCTCGTGAAGTCCATGACGGAGCAGGCGCTCCTCATCCTGACCGCCCTCACCGAGGGCCCCCGGCACGGCTACGCGATCGTCCAGAGCGTCGACGCGCTGTCCGAGGGGCGCACCCGGCTGCGGGTGGGCACCCTCTACGGGGTGCTCGACCGCCTGGTCGCCGAGGGCCTGGCCGAACCGGACCGCGACGAGGTGCACCAGGGCCGGTTGCGCCGCTACTACCGCATCACCGAACCGGGCGTGCGCGCGCTGACCGCCGAGGTCGCCCGCCTGGACGCCACCGTGCGCGCGGCGAGCGCCGCCCTCAGGGCCAGGGAGACCGGATGAGCTCCGGGACGGACGACGGCGGGAACCTGGAGCGCCGCTACCGGGCGCTGCTGCGACTGCTGCCCGCCGGGTACCGCGCCGAGCGCGGCGAGGAGATGACCGAGGTGTTCCTGGCAGGCCGCGAGGACGACCTGGACCGGGAGCACGGCTGGCCGGGCTGGTCCGAGGCCGCCGCCACGGTCGCCCTGGCCGCGCGGCTGCGCCTGGGGGACACGCGGGCGGGCGCGGCGGTGCGGCTGGTCGCGTTCACCGGCCTGCTCGCGCACACCCTGCTGGCCGTGCAGGAGGCCACCACCACCCTGCGCGCGAACGTCCCGGCCCCCGCCGCCGACCTGCTGGTGCTGGCGCTG
>NZ_JBQGCX010000313.1:0-3542 GCF_052038725.1 Actinosynnema sp. | reverse complement strand
ACCCGTAGCCGGGCCGTCGTCGCCGCGGTGGTCGCGCTGGCCGTCGTGACGGGCGCGGCCGTGCTGCTGCTGCGCCCCGACGCGCCGCAGGCCGACCCGTCGGCGGACCGGCCCGACGTCGAGACCGCCACCGTCGAGCGGACCGCTCTGACCAACACCCGCTCGCTCCGGGGGACCCTGGGCTTCGGCGCACCCAAGCCGGTCAAGGGCGGCGGCGCCGGGACGGTGACGGCGCTGCCGCAGGTGGGCGCGACCGCCGAGCGCGGGAAGGCGCTGCACCGGGTGGACGACCGGCCGGTGCCGGTGTTCTTCGGGGCGACGCCGCTGTTCCGCAAGCTGGAGGAGCCCGGCGTGAAGGGCTCGGACGTGGCCGTGGTGATGGACAACCTGGCCGCCCTGGGCTACACCGTCGGCATCCGGCCGGACGACGACAGCAAGGCCGAGTTCACCCCGCGCGTGGTCGCGGCGCTGAAGAAGTGGCAGCGCGAGGTCGGGCTGCCGGACACCGGGAAGGTCGAGCCCGGTCAGGTGCTGGTGCTGGCGGGTCCGGTGCGGGTGTCGTCGGTGACCGCCCAGCCGGGTGCGGTGGCCTCGGAGGAGCTGTTCCAGGTCACGCCCACCGGCAAGGTCGTCGTGCTCCAGGTCTCCCCCACCGAGGCGGGCGCGGTGTCACAGGGCGCGAAGGTGCTGCTGACCAGGCCGGACGGGCGGGACGTGCTGGGCACGATCAGCTCGGTGGGCACGGCGGTGAGCGGTGAGCAGGGGCAGGGCGCCGGGCCGCAGATCGAGGTGGTGGCGACGCCGGACCGGAACGAGGACGTGGCCGACCTGGACTCGGCCCCGGTGCAGGTGAAGATCACCACGGAGCGGCGGGAGGGCGTGCTGTCCGTGCCGCTGGAGGCGCTGGTGGCGCTGCGCGAGGGCGGGTACGCGGTGCAGTCGCCCGGTGGCGCGCTGAAGGCCGTGGAGACCGGGATGCACTCGCAGAGCCGGGTCGAGATCAGCGGGCCGGACGTGGTGGAGGGCATGGTCGTGGTGGTGGCCCGGTGAGCGCGGCGGACGCGACCGCGCGGATCAGGCCGGTCCAGGCCGGGACGACTCGGGTCCGGCCGGTCGGGGCGGGCGCGGAGGTGGTGCTGGAGCTGCGCGGGGTCGGCAAGCGGTTCCCCGGCGGGGTGACCGCGCTGGACTCGGTGTCGCTGCGCGTGGAGCGGGGCGAGCTGCTGGCGATCGTCGGGCCGTCCGGGTCGGGCAAGTCCACGCTGCTGAACATCATCGGCACCCTGGACCTGCCCAGCGCGGGGCCGGCCGAGGTGGACGGGCACGACGTGCGCGAGCTGTCCGACCGGGCGCTGTCGGCGCTGCGCGGCAGCCGGATCGGGTTCGTGTTCCAGCAGTTCCACCTGTCCGACGGGCTGACGGCGGTGGAGAACGTCGCGGAGGGCCTGCGCTACACCGGGGTGCGGCGCGGGGCGCGGACCCGGCTCGCGGAGGCCGCGCTGGAGCGGGTCGGGCTCGGCCACCGGGGCGGGCACCGGCCGCACGAGCTGTCCGGCGGCGAGCGGCAGCGGGTGGCGATCGCGCGGGCCGTGGTGAACCGGCCCGCGCTGGTGCTGGCCGACGAGCCGACCGGCGCGCTGGACACGGCGACCGGGCGGTCGGTGCTGGAGCTGCTGTTCGAGCTGAACCGGCAGGGCACGACGATCGCGGTGATCACCCACGACCGGGACATCGCGGCGGCGCTGCCCCGCAGGGTCGAGCTGCGGGACGGGCGCGTCGTGGCGGACTCGGGGGTGGGGCGGTGAGCGCGCCGTCGTCGGAGGCGACCGAGCGGTTCGAGCCGGTCGCGCGGCCCTCGGGGCCGCCGTCGCCGCCCCGGCTGGCGCTGGCGGACCTGCTGTCGCTGGGCATGATCGGGCTGCGGACCCGGAAGCTGCGGGCGGTGCTGTCGGCTCTGGGGATCTCGCTGGGGATCGCGACGGTCGTGGTGGTGACCGGCATCCCGGCGTCCGGCCAGCGGGCGCTGATGGACGAGCTGACCGCGCTGGGCACCAACACGCTGCGCGCGCAGATGGCCCCCAGCGGGCAGGAGCCCGTTCCGCTGCCGGAGGCGTCGGCGGGGATGGCCGGGCGGATCGGGCCGGTGACGGCGTCAGCGGCGGTGGCCAACACGCACACCCGCGTGCGCCGGTCCGATCTTGTGGGTGATTCCGCGAGTTCTGACCTCGCGGTGCTCGCAACCAGCCTCGGACTCCTGGAGACCGTGAACGGGAGAGTGGCGAGCGGGGAGTACATCACCGGGTCGACGCAGGCTTTTCCGTTCGTGGTGCTGGGACACGTGGCGGCGGGCAGGCTCGGGATCGACCGGGTCCCGGAGACCGGCGAGCGGCCGACGGTCCAGATCGGACGGACCAGGTTCACCGTGGCGGGGGTGCTGGCCCCGATGCCGCTCGCGCCGGACGTCGAGCGGTCGGTGCTCGTCGGGTGGGACGCGGCGAAGGCGGAGCTGGGGTTCGACGGGCGCCCGACGGTGGTCTACGTCAAGGCGCGCGAGGAGTCCATCGAGGCGGTGCGGACGGCGCTGGCGGCGACCCTGCACCCGGAGGCTCCGGGCAAGGTGCAGGTGAGCAGGCCGTCCGACGCGCTGGCGGCGAAGCGGGCGACCGAGAGCTCGTTCTCGGCGCTGCTGCTGGGGCGGGCCGGGGTGGCGCTGCTGGTCGGCGGGGTCGGGGTGGCCAACACGATGGTCATCTCGGTGCTGGAGCGGCGGCGGGAGATCGGGCTGCGGCGGGCGCTCGGGGCGACGCGCGGGCAGATCCGGGGGCAGTTCCTCATCGAGGCGGTGCTGCTGTCGGCGCTGGGCGGGCTCGCGGGGACGGGGCTCGGGGTGGTCGCGGTGGTCGGGTACGCGGGGCTGCGCTCGTGGCCGGTCGTGATCCCGGTGGCGGCGGTGGGCGGCGGGGTGGTCGCGGCGGTCGTGGTGGGGGCGGTGGCGGGGTTGTACCCGTCGATCCGGGCCAGTCGGTTGACGCCCACGCAGGCGCTGGCGGCGCAGTAGGTGGCGCGGCGCGGTGGGTGAAGAGCGGCGTGGGTTCGTGGGGTTGTGGTGGGTTTTCCTTCTGCGGTGAGGAGTTCGGGATGAAGGCAGTGCTGGTGGTGGGGGCCGTGGTGCTCGCGCTCGTCGGGTGCTCGGCTCCGGAGGTCGCGCCCGAGGTGGCGTCGTTGTCGTCCGGGACCGGGCAGGCCCCGGCCGCGTCGACCGAGCGGGAGCGGCCTCGGGAGCGGCTGGACATGTCGCCCGAGGACCTGGACGCGTTGTGGAGGCCGCACCAGGAGTGCGTGGCGGAGCGCAGCGGGGTTCCGGTGAGCGGGTCCGGTTCCGAGAGGGGTGGCACGGAGATGCGGGCGGCCACGCCCGAGGAGGTCAGGGTGGACGAGGCGGCGCAGGAGGCGTGCGCGGGCCTGCGGCCGCTGCCGCCGTGGGAGAAGGACCCGGCGAACCCGGAGGCGCACGACTTCGCGGTTCGGGTCGTGGACTGCCT
>NZ_JBQGCX010000312.1:0-3582 GCF_052038725.1 Actinosynnema sp. | reverse complement strand
CTTGCTCAAGATGCCCGGTGCGCCGGGCACCGCGATGCCCACGTCGTCGCTGCTGCGCTGGCGCATCGGCACATTCGAGGGCGTGGACCGCTCGGCGATCTCGTCCTCGGCGTCCTCGGCACCGCCCAGGGTGGCGATCAGGCGCTGCACCACGTGGTGGGCCGAGATGTGGCCCTCCCCCACCGCGGTGTAGAGCGCCGAGACATCGGTGTAGCGCAGCTCCCGGGCCAACGACCCCATGGAATCGGCATTCATCAAGCGCTGCAAGGGAAGTCCGCCGCGGCGCACCTCACGGGCGATGGCGTCCTTACCGGACTCCAGCGCCTCCTCCCGGCGCTCCTTGGCGAACCACTGCTTGATCTTCGCCTTGGCGCGCGGGGACTGGGCGAACGAGAGCCAGTCCCGCGACGGACCGGCGCCCTCGGCCTTCGAGGTGAAGATCTCGACGACCTCGCCGTTCTCGAGCTTGCGCTCCAGCGCGACGAGGCGGCCGTTGACGCGCGCGCCGATGCACCGGTGGCCGACCTCGGTGTGCACGGCGTAGGCGAAGTCGACCGGGGTGGAGCCGGTCGGCAGGGTGACCACGTCGCCCTTGGGGGTGAAGACGAAGATCTCCCGCGCGGCCAGGTCGAAGCGCAGCGACTCCAGGAACTCGCCGGGGTCGGCGGCCTCCCGCTGCCAGTCGAGCAGCTGGCGCATCCACGCCATCTCGTCGACCTCGACGCTCTTGCCCCGGTGGCTGCCCTTGGTCTCCTTGTACCGCCAGTGCGCGGCGATGCCGTACTCGGCGGTGCGGTGCATGTCGTAGGTGCGGATCTGCACCTCCAGCGGCTTGCCGTCCGGCCCGATGACCGTGGTGTGCAGCGACTGGTAGACGCCGAAGCGGGGCTGCGCGATGTAGTCCTTGAACCGGCCCGGCATCGGCTGCCACAGCGCGTGCACCACGCCCATCGCGGCGTAGCAGTCGCGGACCTCGTCGACCTGGATGCGGACGCCCACGAGGTCGTGGATGTCGTCGAAGTCCCGGCCGCGCACGATCATCTTCTGGTTGATCGAGTAGTAGTGCTTGGGCCTGCCCTCGACCTTGGCGGTGAGCCGCGCGCCCTCCAGGTGCCCGCTCAGCTCGTTGATCACGCCGCTGAGGTAGGTGTCGCGGGACGGGGCCCGGTTGGCGACCAGGCGCACGATCTCGTCGTACTTCTTGGGCTGCAGGATCGCGAACGCGAGGTCCTCCAGCTCCCACTTGACCGTGGCCATGCCGAGCCGGTGCGCGAGCGGGGCCAGCACCTCCAGGGTCTCGCGGGCCTTGCGGGCCTGCTTCTCCGGCGGCAGGAACCGCATGGTGCGCATGTTGTGCAGCCGGTCCGCCAGCTTGATCACCAGGACCCTGGGGTCCTTGGCCATGGCGATGACCATCTTGCGGATGGTCTCGGCCTCGGCGGCGGCGCCGAGCTTGACCTTGTCGAGCTTGGTGACGCCGTCGACCAGCAGGGCCACGACGGTGCCGAAGTCGTCGCGGAGCTGGTCGAGCGAGTAGTCGGTGTCCTCGACCGTGTCGTGCAGCAGGGCCGCGACCAGGGTCGTGGTGTCCATGCCCAGCTCGGCCAGGATGGTGGCCACCGCGAGCGGGTGGGTGATGTACGGGTCGCCGGACTTGCGGCGCTGCGGGCGGTGCTTCTCCTCGGCCACGTCGTAGGCGCGCTGGAGCAGCGCCAGGTCGGCGTTGGGGTGGAGGTCGCGGTGCACGGCGGCGAGCGGTTCGAGGACCTGCTTGACCGGCGCGGCCCGCTGGGCGGTGATGCGGCGCGCGAGCCTGGCCCGCACGCGCCTGGTCGCCGACGGGGCCCTGCCTGGCACGGGCGGCGTCGGGGCAGTGGGTTCGGTGTCCTGGCTCAACACGCTCCTCGGGTGTCTAGGCACCGAGGATAACTCCGATGGCGGGGCGGGCCCCGCCACCGGGCGACGAGCGGTGTGGTTCACACGACGAGCAGCAACCGTGAACGGGTGCGACCGGTCAGGGGAACGCCGACCGTGATCACGTGCTCACAGCGTGAGCAGGGTCCGCACGGGGTAACCCGAAAGGCGGTCCCGACCACCCAGTCCGACCAGTTCGAGGACCACGGAGACGCCGGTGACGACCCCACCCGCGTGCTCCACGAGCTGGCAGGCGGCGGCTGCGGTTCCCCCGGTCGCGAGGACGTCGTCCACGACGACGACCCGCTGGCCGGGCTGGATCAGCCCGGCGGGCAGCTCCAGGGTGGCGGTGCCGTACTCCAGCTCGTAGCTGACCCGGTGCGACACGGCGGGCAGCTTGCCCGGCTTGCGCAGGGCGACGACGCCGTAGCCGTGGCCGTAGCCGAGCGCGGACCCGAGCAGGAAGCCCCTGGACTCGATGGCCGCGACGACGGTGGTGCCGGGTTCGACCGTGCCGCTGAGGGCGTCGGTCATGGCGCGGAGCGCCTCTGGATCGGCCAGGACGGGCGTGAGGTCCCGGAACAGGACCCCCGGCTGGGGGAAGTCCGGGACCTCACGCATGAGTCCGAGCGCGTGCTCTAGCTTCAACGCTGCTTCTTGCCCGTCGGTCGGTTGGTGCGCCGCGCGTCGGCGGCCTTGGCGTGCCGCGCGGGCACGCCCGCGGCGGCGGTGAAGGCCTTCTCCTTGCGGAGCTCGGCCTCCAGGCTCTCCTCGTCGGTCGACTCGACCTCGTCCTCGGCGACCGCGCCCGCGGCGTTCTTGCGGGCCAGGTTGTCCCGTCGGGCCTTGACCCGAGCGGCCTGGGCCTTGTAGCGAGGGTCGCGCATCTTCAGGTCGACCGCGATCGAGGGCGCGATGAAGATGGACGACAGGGCGCCGATCGCCATGCCTGCCAGCTGCACCAGCGCGAGGTCCTTCAGGGTGCCGACGCCGAGCAGCCAGACGCCGACGACCAGCAGGCCCATGACCGGCAGCAGCGCGATCAGCGAGGTGTTGATCGAGCGCATCAGGGTCTGGTTGACCGCGAGGTTGGTGGCCTCGCCGTAGGTGCGGCGGGTCAGGCCGAGGATGCCTCGGGTGTTCTCCCTGACCTTGTCGAAGACGACCACCGTGTCGTACAGCGAGAAGCCGAGGATCGTCAGCAGACCGATGATGGTCGCGGGCGAGACCTCGAAGCCGACGAGCGAGTACACGCCCGCGGTGATGACCACGTCGTGGACCACGGCGACGAGCGCGCCGACCGCCATGGCCAGCTCGAAGTACAGCGCCAGGAACAGCATCACCGCGATGAAGAAGATCAGCAGCGCGAGGAGCGCCTTGGTGGTGATCTCACCGCCCCAGGAGGCGGAGACGGCGCTGTCGCTGACCGAGGACAGGCCGCCCTCGGGCTTCAGGTCGTCGTTCAGCGTGTTCTTCAGGCCGTCGATCTGCTGGGTGGTCAGCGTCTCGGAGCGGATCTGGAACGTCGCGGCGTCGCCGGTGCCCACGGTCTGCACCGAGGTGGCGTCCTCGCCGACCGACTTCTTGAAGCTGTCCTGGACGGCTTCCTGCGAGATGGACGTGCCCTCGCCGGTCTGCGCGGGCATCTGGATGCGCGTGCCGCCGGTG
>NZ_JBQGCX010000311.1:0-5114 GCF_052038725.1 Actinosynnema sp. | reverse complement strand
GGCCCGCCCCCGCGGGGGGGGCCCCCCCGCGGGGGGGGGGGGCGCGCCCCTCGGGTTTTTCGGGCAGACCTGTGACGGTGCGCACGAACCGGGAAGTCAAGCAGCCCTCAAGGCGTTGGTCATGGTCGTGGAGACATCTGTCCTCGGTCGGGAGCCAGCAGCGAACCCGGTCGCGTCCGTCGCGGAGGTGGTCCGGTGAAGCGGGTCGCGGTGCTGTCGGTGCACACGTCGCCGCTGGAGCAGCCGGGGACCGGCGACGCGGGCGGCATGAACGTCTACGTGGTGCAGACCGCCACCGCGATGGCCAGGCGCGGCGTCGAGGTGGAGATCTTCACCAGGGCCACCTCGTCCGAGCTGCCCCCGGTCGCGGAGCTGGCGCCGGGCGTGCAGGTGCGGCACGTGGTCGCCGGGCCCTTCTCCGGGCTGGAGAAGGAGGAGCTGCCCGGCCAGCTGTGCGCGTTCACCGCGGGCGTGCTGCGCGCCGAGGCCCGCCACGAGCCGGGCCACTACGACGTCGTCCACTCGCACTACTGGCTGTCCGGTCAGGTCGGCTGGCTGGCGCGGGAGCGCTGGGGCGTGCCGCTGGTGCACACCGCGCACACCCTGGCCAAGGTGAAGAACCTGGCGCTGGCCGACTCCGACGCGCCCGAGCCGAGGATGCGGGTCATCGGCGAGGAGCAGGTGGTCGCCGAGGCCGACCGGCTGATCGCCAACACCGACGTGGAGGCCGACCAGCTCACCGGGCTGTACGCGGCCGACCCGGCCAAGGTGCTGGTCGTGCCGCCCGGCGTCGACCTCGACCGGTTCACCCCCGGCGACCGCGGCGAGGCCAGGCGCTCGCTGGGCCTGGCGCCCGACGCGCTGGTGCTCGCGTTCGTCGGGCGCATCCAGCCGCTGAAGGCGCCGGACGTGCTCGTGCGCGCCACCGCCGCCCTGCTGGAGCGCGACCCCGGACTGCGGTCCCGGCTGGTGGTGCTGGTCGTCGGCGGGCCGTCCGGGTCCGGGATGCGCACCCCCGACGAGCTGGTCGGGCTGGCGCGCTCGCTCGGCGTGGCCGACGTGGTGCGGTTCCTGCCGCCGCAGGGCGGTGGCTCGCTCGCGCGGGTGTACCGGGCGGCCGACGCGGTCGCCGTGCCCAGCCACAACGAGTCGTTCGGGCTGGTGGCGCTGGAGGCGCAGGCGTGCGGGACGCCCGTGGTGGCCGCCGCCGTCGGCGGGCTGCCGGTGGCCGTGCGCGACGGGGTGACCGGGCTGCTGGTGGCCGGGCACCGGACCGCGGACTGGGCGGACGCACTGTCCCGGATCGCCCTCGCGCCGGGGCTGCGGCAGGAGCTGGCGGGCAACGCGGTCGGCCATGCGCGAGGGTTCTCCTGGGACCGCACGACCGAATCGCTGCTCGCGGCGTACGAGCAGGCTCGTGACGTGTTCCGGGAGGAGGTCTACGCGTGAGCCCGACCGATGCCGAGCTGGACGCCGTCATCAGGTCCACCCTGGACGACCGGGGGCTGGCCTACGAGAGCCCCGAGCCGGGGCGGTTCTTCGTGGAGCTGCCGGGGACGAAGAAGCTGCGCACCAACTGCTGGCTGGTGGTGGGGCGGCACGCCGTGCTGGTCGAGGCGTTCGTGTGCCGCAGGCCGGACGAGGCGTTCGAGGAGGTGTACCGGTTCCTGCTGCGGCGCAACGCCCGGCTGTACGGGGTGCACTACACGGTCGACGGCGAGGGCGACGTCTACCTGGTCGGGCGGGTCGGGCGGCACGCGGTGACGCCGGACGAGCTGGACCGGGTGCTCGGGCAGGTGCTGGAGGCCGCGGACGGCGACTTCAACCCGCTGCTGGAGCTGGGGTTCGCCTCGGCGATCCGGCGGGAGTGGGCGTGGCGGGTCTCGCGGGGCGAGCCGCTGGCGAACCTGAGCGCGTTCCGGCACCTCGTGTCCGACTCGTGACCGGCTAGCGGCAACGCCGCGCCCACCCCGCACCGTCCCACCGGCAGCGTTCGAGGGAGGGGTCGCGGTGAGACGTGTCGTGGTGGTGGGCGTGGTGGCGCTGGGGCTGCTGGCCGGGTGCTCCGGGGGCGGGACGCCCGCGATGGCGCCCGCGAGGGTGGCTCCGGACGAGGGCGGCGCGCAGGAGATCGCGCCCCAGCGGGACCCGGCCCGGCAGGACTCGGCAGGGAGCGGGCAGCAGGCCCCCGAGCAGCCGGGCGAGGTGCTGTCCGGGCGGGACCTGGTGCGCACGGCCGACGTGGACCTGGTGTCCGGCGACGTCGACGGCGTGGTGGCGCGGGTCAAGGCCGCCGCCGGGGAGCGGGGCGGGTTCGTCGCCAGCGAGAGCTCCACCGGCCAGCGGGGCACGGCGGTGGTCCGGGTGCCGGGGGAGCGGTTCGAGGACTTCCTGGGGGCGCTGGGCGGGCTGGACGGGGCCTCGGTGGAGCGGCGCGAGGTGCGGACCGAGGACGTCACCGAGCAGGTCGTGGACGTGCAGGCGCGGCTGACCGCGCAGCGGGCGTCCGTGGAGCGGATCAGGGCGCTGTTGGACCGGGCGGGCAGCACCGCCGAGATCACGCAGATCGAGGGCGAGCTGACCCGGCGGCAGGCCGAGCTGGAGTCGCTGCAGGGGCGGCTGGAGTCGCTCAAGGGGCGCGTCGCGCTGTCCACGGTGACCGTGGTGGTGCGGACCGAGCCGGGCAAGGCCGCGCCCGACGACGGTCCTCCGGGGTTCCTGGACGCGCTGCGCGGCGGCTGGGACGCGCTTGTCGTGGCGCTGGCGTTCGTGCTGGCCGCGCTGGGGGCCGCCCTGCCGTTCCTGGTCGTGCTGGCGATCCCGGTGACCGCGCTGGTGGCGTTGCGGCGGCGGCGGGGGCGGGGGCTGCGGACGGTGGCGCGCGGGTCCGGTCGGGTGGCGGGCGGTGGCCGGGTCGATCCCGAAGCGGGTTCCGGGGCGTCCGCAGGTGATCTTCCCGAAGATCGGGGAGGGCAGGCCGCCGAACAGGCCCAGGTGCCACCGAAGGAGTGAGCGTTCACCCGGTTGGCGCTACTGCGCGTGAGTGATCGGCGGGGAGCGCGGGGCGGCTTGGAGAGAGGGGGAGTCAGTAGCTCAAGCCGCCCCGCGTCGATCCCGCTGCGTGCGGACGAGGACTGGGGGGAGTCCGATCAGTCCGAGCGGGCCCGCGGTTCGACGGGGGGAGTGCGCACCGCGGGTTTCCCAGGCGGGTCGTCGGAGTGCGTGGGAGCCGACCCGCTTGAGCCCTGCCAACTTGGCAGATCGGCGGCGATCACCACAAGACTTTCCTTTACGCCGTTCGAGTGTTATTAGCCGAGTTAAGTAACGGCGTAGTCGTCACTCCGCGTGTCTTGACCCGGTAGTGTGGCTTGGATCACCATGACGGCCGAAGCCGCCGAGCGAATGAGGCACCGCCCATGGTCTTCCGCAGTCCGCTCCCCGATGTCGTGGTCCCGGACCTCCCGCTGCACCGCTACCTGTTCGAGGACCTGGGCGAGCGCGCCGACCGCGTCGCGCTGGTGGACGGCGCGACCGGCGCCGAGACCACCTACGCCGCCCTCGCCGCCTCCGTCGAGCGGTTCGCCGCGGGGCTCGCCGCGCGCGGGGTCGGCAGGGGCGACGTCGTGGGGCTGATCAGCCCGAACACCCCCGCCTACGCCACCGCGTTCCACGGCGTGCTGCGCGCCGGGGCCGCCGTCACCACGGTCAACGCGCTCTACACGGTCGACGAGATCGCCCACCAGCTCGCCGACGCGGGCGCGAAGCTGCTGCTCACCGTGTCGCCGCTGCTGCCGCAGTCGGCCGCCGCCGCCGAGAAGGCCGGCGTCGCCGACGTCGTCGTGCTGGACGGCGCCGAGGGCTACCCGAGCGCGGCCGACCTGCTCGCCTGCCGGGACCCGGCCCCCGAGGACCTCGCGGGTCCCGAGGACCTGGCCGTGCTGCCGTACTCCTCGGGCACCACCGGCCGGGCCAAGGGCGTCATGCTCACCCACCGGAACCTGGTCGCCAACGTCGCCCAGTGCGAGCCCGCGCTCGGCCTCGGGCCGGGCAACCGGGTGCTCGCGGTGCTGCCGTTCTTCCACATCTACGGGATGAACGTGCTGATGAACATGTCCCTCGCGGTCGGCGCGCGGGTGGTGACGATGCCGAGGTTCGACCTGCCGGAGTTCCTGCGGGTCATCGCCGAGCACCGCACCGACCGGGTCTACATCGCCCCGCCGGTCGCCGTGGCGCTGGCCAAGCACCCGCTGGTCGACCAGTACGACCTGTCCGCCGTGGACACCGTGTTCTCCGGCGCGGCCCCGCTGGACGCCGCGCTGGGCGAGGCGGTCGCCGCCCGGTTGGGCTGCCGGGTCGTGCAGGGCTACGGCATGACCGAGATGAGCCCGGTCAGCCACGCGACCCCGCCGGACGCCACCGACGTGCCGATCGGGACGGTCGGCGTGCCGATCCCGAACATGGAGTGCCGCCTGGTCGACCCGGCCACCGGCGAGGACGTGACCGACCGCGGCGAGCTGTGGTGCCGGGGCCCGAACGTGATGAAGGGCTACCTGAACAACCCGGACGCCACCGCCGCGACCCTCGACGAGGACGGCTGGCTGCGCACCGGCGACGTCGCGGAGATCGACGCGAACGGGCACGTGTCGATCGTCGACCGGGTCAAGGAGCTGATCAAGTACAAGGGCTACCAGGTGCCGCCCGCCGAGCTGGAGGCCCTGCTGCTGACCCACCCGGCCATCGCGGACGCGGCGGTCATCGGCGCGCGCGACGCGGACGGCGAGGAGATCCCGAAGGCGTTCGTGGTGCGCCAGCCGGGCGCGGAGCTGGACGCGGCCGGGGTGATGTCCTACGTGGCCGAGCGCGTCGCGCCGCACAAGAAGGTGCGGGCGGTGGAGTTCATCGACGCGGTGCCGAAGTCGGCGTCCGGGAAGATCCTGCGCAAGGACCTGAGGGCGCGCGAGCGGGCGTGACGGCGGCGGTGGGGCCGTGGCGCCCGCGGCCCCACCGCCCGTGTGACTTAGCTCTCCCGAACGGGTCCGTCCGGTCGGGACGGTCGACGAGCGGCCCCCCGGCGTCCGCGGGGCGGCCCCGAGGGTGACCGGGTGGGCCGCCCC
>NZ_JBQGCX010000310.1:0-10103 GCF_052038725.1 Actinosynnema sp. | reverse complement strand
TCGTGCTCGAGACGCCCGACGGGAGCGCCTCCGAGGCCACCGACCGGGCCATGGAGGTGCTGCGCCGCCGCGTCGACGAGCTCGGCGTCGCCGAACCCGTGCTCGCCCGCTCCGGCGACCGCCGCATCGTGGTCGAGCTGCCCGGCGTCCAGGACCCGGCCGAGGCCGTCGAGGTCCTCGGCCGCACCGCGCAGCTCTCCGTCCACCCCGTCACCGGCGTCGGTGACACGCCCTCCCCGGCCGGGACCGGGATCGCGCTCGGGGACGCCGTCATGACCGGTGACGGCATCAAGAACGCCCAGGCCGCGCCCGCGCAGGGCGGCATCGGGTGGACCGTCGGCATCGAGTTCCAGGGCGACGCCCCCGCCGCCTGGCAGCGGGTCAGCGCCGAGGCGGCCTGCGCGCCGCCCGGCGACCCGCGCAGGCAGATCGCGTTCCGGCTCGACGACGAGGTGATCTCCTCGCCGCAGGTCGACCCGTCCGTCGGCTGCGGCACCGGCATGATCGGCGGCAGCACGCAGATCACCGGCTCCTTCACCCAGGACGAGGCCGAGGAGCTGGCGCTGGTGATCCGCTCCGGCGCGCTGCCCGTGCCGGTGGACGTGGTCGAGCAGCGCACCGTCGGCCCGACGCTCGGCGCCGAGGCCATCGACGCCAGCGCCCGCGCCGCGATCATCGGCGTCGCCCTGACCGGCCTGTTCCTCATCGGCGTGTACCGGCTCGCCGGTCTGGTCGCGGTACTCGCCCTGGTCGCCTACGCGGCCGTGTCCTACGCCGCGCTCCTCGCGATCGGCACCACCCTCACCCTGCCGGGCCTGGCCGGGTTCGTGCTGGCCGTCGGCATGGCCGTGGACGCGAACGTGCTGGTGTTCGAGCGCGCCCGCGAGGAGTTCGCCCGCCGCCGCCGGATGCCCCGCTCGGTCGACCTCGGGTTCCGGGGCGCGTTCAGCGCCGTCGCCGACTCGAACGCCACCACCCTGCTCGCCGCCGGACTGCTGTTCTGGCTGGCGGTCGGACCGGTCAAGGGCTTCGGCGTGACGCTGTCCATCGGCGTCATCGCCTCGCTGTTCAGCGCGCTCGTGCTCAGCCGCGTCCTGCTCCAGCTGATCACGCCGGTGCTGGAGCGCCGCCCCCGCTGGAGCGGTCTGCACGACCTCGGCCGGGTGCGCACCTGGCTGACCGGGCGCGGCATCGTGCTGTTCCGCCGCCCGACGCGCTGGCTGGTCGCCGCCGCGCTGATCGCGGTCGCCGCGCTGTCCGGCCTGGCCGTGCGCGGCCTCGACCACGGCGTGGAGTTCACCGGCGGCCGGATGCTGGAGTTCACCGCCGCCTCCGCCGACACCGGCCGGGTGCGCGCCGCGCTCGCCGACGCCGGTTTCCCGGACGCCGTGGTCGTCACCTCCGGCGACAGCGGCGTGTCGGTGCGCACCGGCCCGATCGACGAGGCCGCGTCCGCGCGGATCGGCGAGGCGGTCGACCGCGCCACCGGCGGCGCGGAGCAGGTCGCCAACGAGCTGATCGGCCCCAGCCTCGGCGACGAGCTGCGCCGCAACGCGCTGATCGCGCTGGCCATCGCCGTGGCCGCGCAGCTGGCGTACCTCGCGTACCGCTTCGACTGGCGCCTCGGCCTGGCCACGGTCTCCGCGCTGGTCGCCGACGTGGTCGTGCTCGTCGGCGCGTTCGCCTGGATGGGCAAGACGGCGGACGGCGTGTTCCTGGCCTCGCTGCTCACCGTGATCGGCTACTCGGTCAACGACTCGGTCGTGGTGTTCGACCGGGTCCGCGAGCTGCGCGGGGCCGATCCGAGGCGCGCCTACCCGGAGCTCGTCGGCAGCGCCGTGCTCCAGACCATCCCGAGGACGGTCAACACGGGCATCGGCGTCCTGTTCGTCCTGGCCGCGCTGCTCGTGCTCGGCGACGGCTCGCTCGCCGACTTCGCCACCGCCCTGCTGATCGGCCTGGTCGCGGGCACCGCGTCGACGATCGTCACGGCGGCCCCGATCGCGATCGCCCTGGACGGCCGGTGGGGGCCGAACGCGGGCCGCGCGAAGCGCCCGACCCGCAAGCGCGACGTGAAGCAGGACGTGCGGAGGGAGGCGGGCGAGGGTAGGGGGTGAGCCACGCGCGGCGCGCCGGTCGGCGGGGGGTCGAACCGGCCTGGCTGACGCCACCGGGGCCGGTCCGCAGGCATCCGGTCCACTGGCTGACGCGCCCGCCGGCATTCGGACCGCTGGCTGACGCGCCCGCTGTTCGACGCGCCCGCCGTTTGACGCGCCCGCTGTTCGACGCGCCCGCTGGCTGACGCGCCCGCACTGCCCGCCGCCGCACGGTCGACCAGCCGATCGACCGGCCAGCCGCCAGCCGGCCCGGACCGGCCACATGAGAGCCCCACCCGCAGGCCTGCACCACGCGGGTGGGGCTCTCGCGCGTCCACCCCCGTGCCGTCGCGCCGGCGGGTGGCCGCCCCCCGCCCCCCGCCACCCCGCTCCACCCGACCAGGCGTCACCGCACCCCCGCGGGGTCGCGGCTTGCGGGTGGGGCGGGGTGGCACCAGCATGATCTGCAGTCCGAAGCGGTGCGGTGCGGCCCAGCGGAGGTGGAACGACGTGACTGCTCAGTTCGCCGCCTACCAGAACGAGATCTACCTCCAAGGTCTGGCGGGCACCGTGCCGCCGTTCACCACCGATCCCGAGGGCCTGGCCGAGTCGGCCCGGCAGCGGCTCGGGCCCGGTCCCTACTGGTACGTCGCCGGGGCCGCCGGGAGCGGGGCCACCGCCCGCGCCAACCGGGAGGCGTTCGACGGGTGGCGGATCGTGCCCCGGATGCTCACCGGCGCCAGCCAGCGGCACCTCGGGGTCACCGTGCTCGGCACGGAGATGCCCGCGCCCGTGCTGCTCGCCCCGATCGGCGTCCAGTCGATCCTGCACCCGGACGGCGAGCTGGCCACCGCGCGCGCCGCCGCCGAGCTGGGCGTGCCGTTCGTGCTGTCCACCGCCTCCTCGCACACCATCGAGGAGGTCGCCGAGGCCGCCGGTGACGGGCCGCGCTGGTTCCAGCTCTACCGCCCCAACGAGCCCGAGGTGTGCGCCAGCCTCCTCGACCGCGCCCGCAAGGCCGGGTTCACCACCCTCGTGGTCACCCTGGACACCTGGACCCTCGCCTGGCGCCCGCACGACCTCGACCACGCCTACCTGCCGTTCATCCGGGGCATCGGCACCGCCACCCCGTTCAGCGACCCGGTGTTCCGCGCCGGTCTGAGCGCGCCGCCCGAGGAGGACCTGACCGAGGCCGTGCTGCGCTGGGTGCAGATGTTCACCGGCACCGACCACCGCTGGGAGGACCTGCCGTTCCTGCGCAAGCACTGGGACGGCCCGATCGTCCTCAAGGGAGTCCTGCACCCCGACGACGCCCTGCGCGCCGCCGACGCCGGGATGGACGGGGTCGTGGTGTCCAACCACGGCGGCAGGCAGGTCGACGGCGCGGTGGCCGCGCTCGACGCGCTGCCCGAGGTCGTGGACGCGGTCGCCGGTCGGATCGAGGTGCTGTTCGACTCGGGCGTGCGCGGTGGCGCCGACGTGCTCAAGGCGCTCGCGCTCGGGGCGCGCGCGGTGCTGCTGGGCAGGCCCTACGCGTACGGGCTCGCGCACGGCGGCCAGCAGGGCGTGCGGCACGTGCTGCGCTCGCTACTCGCCGACTTCGACCTCACCCTCGGCCTGTCCGGGCACCGCAGCCCGGCCGAGCTGGGGCGGGACGCCCTGCGCGCCGCGCCCGGACGCTGATGCCCGGACGCTGATGCCCGCCGACCCCGTTCGGGGACGTGTCCGTTTCCTTCAAGACCGCGCGCCCACCCCGCGCCTAGGGTCGGTCGCATGATCGAACGAGCCCGGAAATTCGTCTGGCTGCACGCCCGCGCCCTGGAGCAGCGGAGGTTCGCCCTGCTGTTCGACGGCGGTCCCGCCGCCCCCGTCGTCAACGCCGTCTTGGCGCACCGCAACGACGACGGCGGGTTCGGGCACGCCCTCGAACCCGACGGGCGCGGGCCCGCCAGCCAGCCGCTGCACGTCCACACCGCGCTCAGCCTGCTCGACGAGGCGGGCGACCGCTCCCACGGCGCCGCCGCCTGCGAGTTCCTCACCACGATCACCAACGCCGACGGCGGCGTGCCGAACTCGCTGGCCTCGGACGGCCCGTCCGCGCCCTGGTGGGTCGCCGACCCGGCCAGCGACCTGCTGATGACCGGCCTGCTCGCGGGCACCCTGCACAAGATCGGCGCCGAGCACCCCAGGCTCGACGCGGCCACCGCGTTCTGCTGGGAGCGCGTCGACTCGCTGGAGAAGTCGCACCCGTACGAGGTCAACGCCTGCCTGCGGTTCCTCGACCACGTCCCGGACCGGCCGCGCGCCGAGGAGGCCGCCGGGAAGCTCGGCGAGCTGGTGCGCGCGCAGGGGCTGGTCGAGCTGGGCACGGGCGCGGTGCACGAGGGGTACGCGGCGGGCGAGGTGCACAAGCCGCACGACTACGCGCCCACCCCGGAGTCGCTGGCCGTCCGCTGGTTCACCGCCGAGGAGCTCGCCCGCGACCTCGACGCGCTGGCCGCAGGGCAGCAGGACGACGGCGGCTGGACGTTCCCGTGGCCGGTGTGGACGCCCGCGACCGAGCACGAGTGGCGGCCCGTCGTCACCATCGAGGCGCTGCTGGCCCTGCGCGCGCACGGCAGGCTCGACGCCTGAGGGTCACCGCCCGACCAGCACGCCCAGGGGCACCCCGGCAAGCTCCCGCACCTCGCGCGACAGGTGCGCCTGGTCGGCGTACCCGGTGCGCGCCGCGGTCTCCGCGAACCCGGTCCCGGCGCGCGCCAGCGCCACCGCCCGGTCGAACCGCAGCACCCGCTGCAGCACCTTCGGCCCGTACCCGAACGCCGCCGCGCTGCGCCGCCGCAGCTGCCGCTCGCTGAGCCCGATCCCGTCCGCGAGCCCCGCCACCCCGCCCGGTCGCGCCACGGTCGCCGCGATCACCCGCGCCACCGGGTCCGGCGGGGACTCGCGCAGCCGCCGCACCGACTCCCGCGCCAGCACCACCTCGGGGTCGGCGGCGGTCAGCAGCCGGTCGAGCAGGGCGTCGACCGGGCCCCACAGCGCGTCCAGCGGCACCCGCCGGTCGCGCAGCTCGGCGCCGGGGACCCCGAACACCGACGGTCCGACGCCGGGCGGGAAGCGCACCGCGTGCAGCGCGCCCGACCCGGCGCTCAGGTGCGCGCGCGTGTCCGGCCCGGCGACGAACAGCCTGCCGTCGCCGGGGGAGAACAGCAGGTCCGTGCAGCCGTCCGGCACGACCCGCACCTGCCCGCCCACCGCGCCCGCGTCGACCTCGCGCCGCCACACGCAGCGCAGGCCCGAGTGCGCCCGCCTCTCCCGGTACACGCGTCCCACGGTAGCCGGGAGGGCGGGCGGTCACCCGTCACCTGGTCAGTTGCCGAACTTCACCCAGTTCACGCTCACGAACGCCGAGGGCTGACCGCTGGTGAACGTCACGTACACGTCGTGCGTCCCGGTCACCCGGCTGATGTTCGCGGGCACCGTCCGCCAGCTCTGCCAACCACCCGTGCCGCCGACCGAGAAGCTGCCGACGGGGGCCGCGGTCGGGCTGCCCAGCCGCACCTCGACCAGCCCGCTGATCCCCGCGCCCGCGCCCGACGCGACCCGGCCGAGGAACTGGCTGGCCCCGCCGCTGCCGAACCGCACGCCGGAGAACTTCAGCGAGTTCCCGTTGCCCAGCCGCGCCACGGCCTGCCCGCCGCCGGTGTCCGAAGCGGACTCGACGGTCCCGCCGCTGCGCGTGGTCGCCTGCTCGGCCTGGATGTCCGCGTACGCGTCCCAGCCGCTGCCGCCGGGCGGGGGAGTGGTCGTGGTGGTCGGGGTCGTGCCGCCGCCGCCCGCCGACCACACCGCGACGTAGTCGACCACCAGCGAGTGCCCGGACTGGGTGGCCGCCGTCGGCGTGCCGAAGCCCGCGACGCCGTTGGGGAACGCGCCGCCCATCGCCAGGTTCAGCAGCACGAAGTACCCGGCGTGGCCGGTCATGTTGCTCCACGTCGTGGCGTCGAACTGGCCCTGGTTGACGCTGTGGAACTGCTGGCCGTCGACGTACCAGCGCAGCTGCTGCGGGCTGACCGAGGTGTCCCACTCGAACCGGTAGGTGTGGAACGCCGACTGGCACGAGGAGCCGGGGCAGGCCCGGCTGTTGCCCAGGCCGTTGGTCTCGTTGCACGGGCCGCCGGGGTTGACGCCGCAGTGCAGCACGCCCCACACGCTGTTCAGGCCGTTGACGTTCTCCATGATGTCGAACTCGCCGATGGCGGGCCAGTTCCAGTAGTTGCCCCGGTACGGCGAGCCGAGCGCCCAGAACGCGGGCCAGTAGCCGAGCGCGGCGTCACCGGTCACGTTCGGCATCTGGAGCCGCGACTCGATCGCGAGCTTGCCGCCCGAGGGGGGCTTGAAGTCGCCGCGCTGGGTCTCGATGCGCCCGGACGTCCAGTTGCCCGCGCCGTCCTTGAGGGCGGTGATGCGCAGGTTGCCGGAGCCGTCGAGCTTCAGGTTGCTGGTGCTGTTCGTGTAGTTCTGGATCTCGCCGGTGCCCCAGTTGGCGGGGCCGCCGGGGTAGCCGTGGCCCTGGTCGATGATCCAGTTGGACGACGACGGCAGCGTGTTCGCGGGGCCGTCGAAGTCGTCGCTCCACTGGAGCGTCCAGCCGGGTTGGCTCGGGACGGACGCGTTCGCGGAGACGGCCGCGAGCGTTGCCGCGGGGACCAGCACGGCCAACGCGGCCGTGGCCGCCAGGAGTCGTCTGCGCTTGGTGTCGGACATGGCTCGGGTGACCTCCTCGTCACGCGGCGGTCACATCATGAGAGCGCTCTCACGGGCGGAGGGCAAGGGGCCGACCGGCGCTACTTGCGACAAAACCGAAGTTCCGGCACCCAGCGGACGGGCGGTGGGGGCCGCTGGACGGTCCTGTCCCGCCGCCGGAGGGCTTGCGAGTGCCCGCTGGGGGCTTGCGCGTGCCCGCTGGACGGTTTGCGTGTGTCCGCTGGAGGGTTTGCGCGTGCCCGCCGGGCGGTTTGCGCGTGCCCACTGGGCGGTTTGCGAGTGCCCGCCGGGCGGCCAGGTCGCGCCCGGTTAGGTCGCCCCCGCCCCAGCCCGCCTTCCACCTACTTCGCGTCCGAGTACCGCTCCACCGCCACCGCCTTCAGCGGGAACCGCACGTCCGTGCCCTCGAACACCAGCCGCGACGCCTCCTCACCCGCCGCCACGACCTCCGCGCACACCGCCTCCGCCGCCCCGGCCGGGCAGTGCACCAGCACCTCGTCGTGCTGGAAGAACACCAGGTGCGCCTCCGGCGCCCGCTCGTGCAGCCGTCTCCGCAGCGCGCCCAGCAGCGCCGCCGTCCAGTCCGCCGCGCTCGCCTGCACCACGAAGTTCCTGGTGAACCGCCCCCACTCCCGCGCCGCCCGCTGCGAGCGCCGCAGCGCGTCCTCCCCGTCGTCGGTGCTCCCCGTCGCCTCGTGCCAGGCCTGCGACGGCGTGGGCGAGGTCCGGCCCAGCCGCGACCGCACCACCCCGCCCCGCTCGCCCTCGCGCGCCGCCCGCTCCACGTACCCGACCGCGTCCGGGAACCGCCGCCGCAGCACCGCGAGCAGCTCCGCCGCCCCGCCGCTGGTGCCGCCGTACATCGCCGACAGCATCGCGATCTTCGCCTGCCCCCGGTCGCCGTGGAACGAGTCCGCGGCGAGCGTCGTGTACAGGTCGTCCTCGCCCGCGACCTCGGCCAGCCGCCGGTCCCGCGACAGCGCCGCCAGCACCCTCGGCTCCAGCTGCGCCGCGTCCGCCGCCACCAGCACCCACCCCGGATCGGCGCGCACCGCCGTGCGCAGCGAGCGCGGGATCTGCAGCGCCGCACCACCCCGCGTCGCCCACCTCCCGGACACCACCCCGCCGACGACGTAGTCGGGCCGGAACCGCCCGTCCGCCACCCACGCGTCCAACCAGGACCAGCCGTGCGCCACCCACAGCCGCACCAGCTCCTTGTACGCCAGCAGCGGCTCGGCGGCGGGGTGGTCCAGCTCCTTGATCACCCACGCCCGCGCGGACGGCACGTCCACGCCCTCCCTGGCGAACGCGCGCACGATGCTCGCCGGGTTGTCCGGGTTCACCGCCCGCCCGCCGAACGCCGCCGTGATCCGGTCGGCCAGCTCGGCGAGCCTGCGCGGCCTCACCCCCGGCGCGGTCCTCGGCCCGAGCAGGTCGGCCAGCAGCTCCTCGTGCACGTCCCGCCGCCACGGCAGCCCGAAGTGCGTCATCTCCGCGCCCGCCAGCGCGCTCGCGGACTCGGCGGCGAACAGCAGCCGCAGCGACGGCGGCAGCCCGGCCGCGACCCGCCGCTGCTCGGCGTGCACCCGCACCACCGCGTCCAGCGGGTCGACCCCGCCGGGCAGCGGCGCGCGCTCCGGCTCGAACAGCACCGGCTGGTCGTCCTTCTTGCGCGGGGCCACGTCGTCGGGCGCGGGCAGCCCGTCCAGCCTGGCCACGGCCGCCGCCAGGTCGCGCGGCTCGCGGTGCCCGCCCCGGTGCGCGAGCAGCAGCTGCTCGACGTGCCGCAGGTCGTGGCACCGCTCCACCCGCGCGCCGCGCGCCAGCAGCTCCGGGTACACCTCCTCGGTCGACGCCCACAGCCAGCGCGGCCGGTGCGCGGCCTCGTGCGCCGCGACCTCGGCGGCCAGGTCGTCGGTCCGCACGGGCGCGCCGACCGGGACGCCGTCGTCGGACAGCGCCTGAAGGCGTCCCGCGTTGTCGCCCTCGCGGACCAAGGCTGCGAACATGTGTTTGATTCTGCGCGCCACCCCCGACAACGACGGCGGGGATGTCTCTTTCGTGTCACCCGCCGCTGAGGACGATGGGCGCCGTGGACCGGACGCCCTCCCCCGCGGAGCTGCTCGACCCGCTGCGCGCCGCCGTGCCCCTGCACGGGCGCACCGCCGAGCTGGGCAGGTTGCGGCGCTGGCGCGACAGCTCGCGCGGCCCGTCCCTGCTGCTGCTGCACGGGCCGTCCGGGGTCGGCAAGACCCGGCTCGCGCACGAGGCGGGGATCGTCGCGGTGGTCGACGACGCGGACCTGGTCCCGGCCGCCGACCTGCGCGCGACGCTCGCCGAGCACCCCCGGCTGCTGCTGATCGCGCGGGACGCGGGCTGGTGGTGGTCGGCGGCCAGGCAGCGCGCCGCGGACCTCGACCACACCTGCGGCGAGCTGCGGCTGGACCCGGACCCCGGCGACTTCGCCCAGGCCTGCGGCTACTACGCGTCCGCCCTCGGCCTGCCCGCCCCGAACCCGCTCGCGGGCACGATCACCGGCGCCCGCGCCCCTGGCAGCGCGGATTCGGTGTTCCGCACGGCGTTCGACCTGCACCTGGCCGCGCTGGCCGAGGTGCACGGCGTGCGCGGCGGCCAGGTGGAGCTGGTGCGGTGGCTGGTCAGCCTGGACCCCACCGCCGAGCCGCCGCCCGGACGGCTCGCGGAGGACGTGCTCGCCGTGGCGCTGCTGGACGAGCGGATCAACCCCGAGCGCACCCCCGGATCGCTGCAGATCCTGGCGCGCGCCGCCCAGCGCTGGCCGCACGTGCTGCACCGGGTGGGGGAGCTGTTCACCGCGCGCCCCGAGCTGGCGTCGACCGCGACCGCCGCGACCCTGGCGGCCCTGCCGCCGCGCGCGGTGGCGGCGGTGGCCAGGCGGGTGTTCGACGACGAGCGCTTCCACGGCGACCCGGTGACCGCCCAGCTCACCCGCGTCCTGCTGGACGGGGCGGGCGACGACCCGGTGGAGCGCGCCGAGCTGCACGGGGTGCTCAGCGCCCGCGCCGCGCTCGCCCACCTGCGCGAGGAGGCGGTGGAGGCCGCGCTCGCCGAGGTCGAGCTGTGCCGGGACCTCGCCGACGCCGACCCCGTCGAGCACCGCAGCGCGCTGGCCGACGCGGTCGGCGACCTCGCGGTGCGCCGGGTCGCCTCCGGGCTGCCGGTGGACGCGCGGCGCGCAACGGTGTGGGCGGTGGCGCTGAT
>NZ_JBQGCX010000309.1:0-5892 GCF_052038725.1 Actinosynnema sp. | reverse complement strand
CGCCGCTCCCGCCTGCGGCTTCCCGCAGGGAACCGGATCGGCCTACCGTGAGTCCTACGGGTAGGCGAACGGCGGGAAGGTGGCTTCGGTGTACATCGACGAGTCAGCGGGTGCGGCGGACAGCGAGCTCAAGGTCACCGTCGACGACGAGGAGTACACCGTCGAGGTCGGGTACGACCTCGACCACGACGGCGTGGACGAGACCGCGGTCGTGGAGACGGACGACGGCGGGCGCATCGCGTTCTCCGACACCGACGGCGACGGCGACGCGGACCTGATGACCACGTTCGACGACCGGGGCGAGGTCGTGCAGCGGTCCCGGTTCGACGACGCGTCGGGCGAGTGGGTGCGGGTCGGGGAGGACTCGGAGCGGACCAACTCGGCCGAGGGGCGGGACATCACCGTCACCACCGCGAACGGGTCGCAGGACGTCGGGCCCGCGACCGTGGACAGCGACGAGGACGGGCGCGCCGACAGCGTCATGATCGAGGACGCCGAGGGCGACACCTGGCTGTTCACCGACTCGGACGGCGACGGGCAGGCGGACGTGGCCACCGAGATCACCCGCGACGGCGAGGTGACCGTCTCGCAGCGCACCGGGGACGCCGAGTGGACCGAGGTGGAGCACGGCAGGTTCGACTCCACCGGCAAGTACACCGCGGACTCCGGCAGCGACCAGCTGTGGGGCGACGGGGTGGACGACCGCACCGCAGTGTCGGGCGTGGTGCGGATCGACTCGACCACCGGGCAGTGGATCAGCCCCAACTGACGCCGCCGCGGCGCGACCCCGTTCGGGCGCGCGCCACGCGGTGCTGTTCGGTCTCGTTTTGCCATCGTTCGACCTCGGGCTCGAAGGTCGGGCGCGCCTCGGGCCGAAGACAACAACCAGGACCAGCGCTCGTCAGCCGCGCTGGTCCTCTTGTCGTGCGGCGGTCAGCGCGGGGGAGCGGGCGCGCCGCCCCACGAACGGGCGCGGGCTGAAGGCGTCGACGTGGTGGCGCGCGCCCGAAATGTCCGGGTGCCGAAAGCGCCGCTCCCCGTGATCCGCGTCTCCACCCGCGCGCGGGCAGCGCGCCCCGCCGGGGCCCGACCGGCCGGAATCGGCGCTCGCGCCGCAGGTGAACGCGTTCCGCGCGCTTCTTGACCAATTCACCGATCGATCCGCCGGGCAAAGTGAGAGCCCTTCCACAATCGCTCTTGTAACGCGCCCGGAACGCCATCGCATTTGTCCGCTGAACCGTTGCGGATTGATCGGTGATCGGGTGCTGAATCGATTACCTGATCGGTTTTGTGAGGCAACCGACAGGTTGTCGCGGTGTCACCCGGCATTCACCCGGCTAACCTCCGTCCATCCCTTTCAGCGCACGCCCCCACCGGGGCGGGCGCAGCCATTCCCGAGGACGCCGCCGTCCCGCACGGACGTCGTCGTCCGCCCGTGGGGCGGTGCTTCACCGAGGAGACGAGACGAGATGACGGCAGTGACCATTCCCGGTCTCGACCAGGCCCCGACCGACCACCAGGAACTGCTGGCCTGGGTTCGCGAGATCGCCGAGCTGACCTCTCCCGACCGGGTCGTGTGGGCCGACGGAACGCAGCGCGAATGGGCCGAGCTGACCGGGAAACTGGTCGACGCGGGCACTTTCGTCCCGCTGGAGAAGAAGCCGAACTCGTTCTGGGCGGCTTCCGACCCGACGGACGTCGCGCGCGTCGAGGAGCGCACCTTCATCTGCTCGGTCGACCCGGCCGACTCCGGTCCCACCAACAACTGGGTGGACCCGGCCGAGATGAAGGCGACCATGACCGAGCTCTACCGGGGCTCGATGCGCGGCCGGACCATGTACGTCATCCCGTTCTGCATGGGGCCGCTGACGGCGGAGAAGCCCATGCTGGGCGTGGAGATCACCGACTCCGAGTACGTCGTCGTCTCCATGCACATCATGACCCGCATGGGCACGCGCGCCCTGGAGCTGTTCGGCGACGGCGTCCCGTACGTGAAGGCGCTGCACTCGCTCGGCGCGCCGCTGGCCCCCGGCCAGGACGACGTGGCGTGGCCGTGCAACGACACGAAGTACATCACGCACTTCCCCGAGGAGCGGACGATCTGGTCGTTCGGCTCCGGGTACGGGGGCAACGCCCTGCTGGGCAAGAAGTGCTACTCGCTGCGGATCGCCTCGGTGATGGCGCGGGACGAGGGCTGGCTCGCCGAGCACATGCTGATCCTCAAGCTCACCTCGCCCGAGTCGAAGGTCTACTACATCGCGGCGGCGTTCCCGAGCGCCTGCGGCAAGACCAACCTGGCGATGCTCCAGCCGACCATCCCCGGCTGGAAGGTCGAGACGCTCGGCGACGACATCGCGTGGATGCGGTTCGGCGAGGACGGGCGGCTGTACGCGGTGAACCCGGAGAACGGGTTCTTCGGCGTCGCACCGGGCACCGACTACCACACCAACCCCAACGCGATGCGGACCATCGAGAAGGGGAACTCGCTGTTCACGAACGTCGCGCTGACCGACGACGGCGACGTGTGGTGGGAGGGCATGGGCGAGCCGCCCGCGCACCTGACCTCGTGGAAGAGGGCCGACTGGACGCCGGGCTCGGACGAGCCGTCGTCGCACCCGAACTCGCGCTACTGCACGCCGATCGAGCAGTGCGACATCAAGGCGCCGGAGTGGGACGACCCGAACGGCGTGCCGATCTCGGCGATCTTCTTCGGCGGTCGGCGGGCCACGACCGTCCCGCTGATCACCGAGTCGCGGGACTGGCAGCACGGCGTGTTCATGGGCGCCACGCTGTCGAGCGAGACCACGGCGGCGGCGGTCGGCCAGGTGGGCGTGGTGCGGCGGGACCCGATGGCGATGCTGCCGTTCATCGGCTACCACGCGGGCGACTACTTCCAGCACTGGATCGACACCGGCAAGGGCGCGGACGCCGACAAGCTGCCGAAGGTCTTCTACGTCAACTGGTTCCGGCGCGGCGAGGACAAGCGGTTCCTGTGGCCGGGGTTCGGCGAGAACTCGCGGGTGCTCAAGTGGGCGGTCGAGCGGATCGAGGGGCGCGCGGCGGCCCGTGAGACGCCGATCGGGCACGTGCCGACCGCCGAGGCGCTGGACCTGTCGGAGCTGGGCGCTCCGGTGGAGGACGTGGAGGCGTCGCTGGCGTTCGACGCGGACGAGTGGCGGGCCGAGCTGCCGCTGATCGAGGAGTGGTTCGCGAAGATCGGCGACAAGGTGCCGACCGCGCTGCGCGACGAGCTGGAGGCGCTGAGGCAGCGGCTCGGGTAGCGGGGTGGCCGGGCGGGCCGCGGTTCGGCCCGCCACGTGGCCCGGTGGACAACGGCGTCCACCGGGTTCTGCCGTTCCAGGGCCGGTTCGAGGGGTTGAGAAGCCGATCTTCGGGGTATCCGCGCGCCGGGTTCCCGGTTCGTCCGGACGGCTGTGGACAACCGAGTTGTCCCCAGTCTTTCCCCAGTTCTCCACTCTTGCGCCGGCAGTTCTCCACAGCTGTGGACAACTGCACCGGAGGTCATCGCGAGGGTTCTTCGCGCTGCTCAGAGCAGGTTTCTACTTAGCTCGGCGGCTGTGGAAAGTCGGCTTCTTGATCAACTATTCCGCCTGTGGAGACTAGTTCTCCACAGGGTGTGGATGAACCTGTGCACAGGTTGTGGAGATTGTGGACAGCTTGCGCATGAACCTGGGGACGGGGCCCTGTGGACAACTCCGGCGCCCTCCGGCGGCCACCGGGGGAGCGCTCGACCGGGCGCGCTACTCGGGCAGCGGACCCCGGCCGAGGCCCCAGAGCCTGCCGGTGAACGGGCGGGCGGCCTCGGCGTAGCAGACCGCCGTCGTGAAGCCCTCGGACCAGGCCTGGCTGCCGAACGAGCGCCAGGACGCGAAGACGTCCTCGCGGACCGCCCCGACGTAGCCGTTCACCTTCGCCGCGCAGTGCCCCGACGCGGCGGCGTTCACCTGCTCCTGGGACAGCGGCGGGTCCTGCGGACCACCGAGCGCGAGCACCCCCGGCACCGCCTCGGCCAGGTGCGCGGCGTCGCAGGCGACGATCTCCAACGCCTCGTCGCGGGCGGGCGACCCGCTCGTGCACAGCTGCACGGACGCGAACCCGGTGGCCTTGAGCAGCCCGGCCAGCGACCCGGTGCGGCTGGCCTGCTGACCGGTGGGCGAGATCTCGACCGCCGTGCACAGCCGCCAGCGGTCGCCGCGCGCCCAGCCGTCCTCGCTGGGCCAGATCGCCTGGGCCTGGATGCGGGTGGCGTCGTGGTCCGCCGCGCCGAGGTAGCCCGCGAGCGCGGCGCGGCAGGCGGGCAGGGCGACCCGGCGCAGGTCGCGCTCGGTGCGCTGCCCGACCCCGGTGAGGTCGCCGACGGCGGTGACCTCGGCGACGTGCGGCGCCGCGCAGTCGACGGCCTTGAGGTCCTGGTCCACGCACGCGCCCGGCTGCGGCAGCTCGCTCGCGGCGGGCGTGATCGAGGGCCGGGGCGCAGCGGCGCCCGGCGTCCCGCCGACCTGCTCCGCGCACCCGGCGAGGACAACAGCCACCACGGCCAACAACCCGCTCAGCGCCCGACAGCGTCGCACGCGATCACCCTACTGGCACGCCCGGTGACGCTGCGCTGAAGAACCCGGACCGAAGGCGCGGGACCGAAGTGGTGCGGGCCGGAGAACCGGGCCGGGCGCGGGGCCGGGTGGGGCCCCGCGCCCGGCGCGCGGGTCAGACCAGGGCGACCAGGGCGATCACCTGGTCGGTGATGGCCCTGCGCTCGGCCTCGAAGAACTCGTCGGTCAGCGCGTCGTCCCAGGGCTGGCCCAGGACCGGGGTGTGCAGGTGGCCGCCGCGCACGTCGGTCGCGCCCAGGCCGGTGCGCACCCGGTTGGCCCGGTACATGCTCTCGTTCGACAGGTAGTCGCCACCGCCGCCGCTGGCCGCCGTCGCGCCCGGCGTCGGCTCGCCCGTCCCGCACCGCTGCGCGCCCGGCGCGGGGGTCGCGCCCGCCGGGAACTCGCAGAAGCCCCGGTTGAAGAGCACCGGGTAGTCGCCGGTCGGCGTGGTGGTCATCCGCTCGTGCGGCAGGGTCGTCTCGATGAACTCGGTCGACGGCTGCGGCCAGCCCGCCGCGTCCGGGACCACGCCGGGCGCGGTCGCGTTGTTGTTGTCCGGCGACCAGCCGCGCCAGCGCGCCGCCCAGCGCTCCACGTCGAACTGGCCGGGCCTGCCCTGGCTGACCGTGACGAAGGCGTGCGGGCGCTGCCCGCCGGTGACGGTCGAGCCGTAGAAGCGCTCGACGATGCCCTTGTCGAACTCGCCCCAGGTCACCGGGAGCACGGCGACCTCCACCACGACCCGGCCCTGCGGGGTGTCGAGCACCCGCCCGTCGAGCTGGAGCGCCGCCGCGCCGGACGGGTTGCTGCGGGTGATGCCGGAGCCGTCGAGGAAGAACGGGTCGAACCCGGTGAGCGCGATCCGCCGCACCGCCGCGCGGTCCTCGGGGGCGGCGCGGTCCCCAGGGGCGGGCGCGGCCTCGGCCTGCGCGCCCAGCAGGGCCAGCGGGTCGGCGCCGATGGTGCTGCCGAGCTGGTCGAGCGACGTGACCCCGGCGGCGTGGCGACCGGCGGCGTGGGGACCGTCGGCGCTGCCCCGGCCGCCACCGTTGTCGTCCCCGGCCGCGCGCGGGACGGCGGTCGGCGCGGCGTCCGCGCGGAACCGGACGTCGGACAGCCCGCGCGAGGCCCGGTCCAGCCGGTCGACCAGCGCGGACCGCTCGGCGGCGGGCAGGGTCCACCCCGGCTTCCACTGCCGCAGCGCCTTGGTCATCCCCAGCCGCGCCCAGTACAGCGGCCGGTCGTCGTGCGCGTCCCACGACTGCGGTGACCGGGCGCG
>NZ_JBQGCX010000308.1:0-3022 GCF_052038725.1 Actinosynnema sp. | reverse complement strand
GAGGCCTGGCCCGGCCCTGCCGGTGAACAGCTGCGGTTGGAGGACGAACTCGCTGCCGCAGGCGGTCAGCAGGGCGGGCAGGGCGCGTTCGACGCGCTCGTCGCGGCACGCGGCCAGCAGCTCGTCCGCGACCAAGGCGATGCCCGCGCTGCCCACGTCCAGGTAGGCCAGGGTGCGCACGCCGCGCTCCTCGACCTGGAGGGCGCCGGAGGCGGTCCGCACGCACTTGTCCAGATCGCGGTGCAGGGCGCGGCGGGCCAGGTCGAGGTGGGCGGGATCGCCGGTGTCCTCGTGCAGGCGCAGGAAGAGCAGGGCGGCTGCGGACCAGCCGTGCATCAGGCCCGCTTTCAGCTCGCCGCCGGTGGGCGCCTTGTCCGGGGTGGACGCGGTGCGCTCCAGCGCGTCGGCGAGCCGGTCCGCCGCGAGCAGCGCGGCCCGGCGCAGCGCCCGGTCGTCTCGGGAGCGGGCGAAGTGCAGCAGGTTCAGGCCCGCGCCCGCGAGGCCCGTGGCCAGGCCGATCGCGGTCAGCTCGCCGGTGCGGGCGGTGGCGCGCTCCAGCAGCGGGGTGGCCGCGTCGTGGTGGCCGAGGTGGTCGAGCACGTGGGCGACGCCGTGCGCCCCGGTGCAGAAGCCCGGTGGTTGGTCGCCACCCCGGCGGACCGCGTCCAGCAGCCACTGCTCGTGCTCGGGTGAGCGGTGCCCGGTCTGGGCGAGGGCCCAGAGCACGCCCGAGGCGCCGTGCGCCAGGTTCGTGGCTCCGCCGGTGCGGAACTGGGCCGAGTCCCCTGGGAAGAGCCGGTCGGCGCGCTCGGGGGTGGCGCAGGCGAGCACGGCGCGGCGCATGGAGCGGATCGCCTCGGCCCAGTCGGGCTCGGCGGTGTCGAGGTCGACCTCCAGGGGCAGCGAGCCCAGTTCCGGGGGCGTCTCGGGGCGCAGCACCGGGTCGGACAGGGTGGCTCGGACGTCGTCGAGGCGCTCGGGGGCCACGCCCAGGCGTTCGGCGATGACGGCGAGCTGCTGCTCCAGCTTGGCCGGGTCGAACACCCGCATCTTCTCCAGCGGGAACAGCAGCGCGCAGCGCAGGGCGGCGAGGGCGTACTCGTCGATGCGGGCGCCGCGCGCGCCCTTGCCCGCGATGAAGCCCATCGTGCCCATGTCCGGGGTGTAGTCGGGATCGGACAGGTCGTGGGCCATCTCGAAGTCGACCAGGCTGACCCCGCCGTCCGGGCGGACCAGGACGTTGCCGAAGTGCAGGTCGCCGAAGCCCAGGCCCCTGGCGTGCACGTCGGCGAGGACGGCCTCGACCCGGTCCATCAGCTCCAGGGCGCGCTCGGCGTAGTCGCGGCAGGTGGCCTCGTCCGGCTCGTCGAACAGGATCATGGGGTGGTTCTTGGCCATCCAGACCCACAGGTTGGCGCCTTCGACGTGGTCGACGACGAGGAAGTCGCTGCCGCCCGCGCTGACCACGCCGTGGCAGGCGGGGACGCCGGGCACGCCGTCGAGCAGGACCAGGGCCCGGTGCTCGCGCTCGAGCCGGGTGGCCGCGTCGGTGCGGCCCCGGTCGAGGCCGGTGAGGGCGCGGGCCTCCTTGAGCACGACCCTGCGGCCGTCGGAAAGGCGCTCGGCGAGGTAGACGCCACCACCATTGGAAAAGTGCAGCGCTTTGCTCACGCGATACGGGAAGGATTTTTTCGAGAACTTCGGAGAATCAGCCAGAAATTCGGGCCTGACAACCCAGCCGGGAACTTCGAAGAACGGTCTCCGACGATCCGGGACCAGTTCCCCGTCCGGGCCGCGCAGGGCTGGGACGAATTCTCCGGAGGAGTCCAGGCAGTGCGCCTCGGCGAAGGCCCCGTAGCGCACGTGCAGCGGCGAGGCGCCCCAGCGCAGGTCGCTGAGCACGTCGGGACCGCGCACGTCGGCCAACTCGCGCTCCAGGTCCAGCAGGACGCGGTGCAACCGCGCCTCGTCGACCGGGTAGAGGGTGAGCAGCTTGCCGCTGGCGGGCCTGGGGGCGTACTTGGAGTTGACCGCCAGGTAGGTCTCGGCGCTCGCCAGGTGCTTGAAGGCGACGCCCTCCCGCACGCAGTAGTCCCACACCGCGTCGCAGGCCGCGTCGACGTCCTGCCAGCGGGCCGAGACGTGCACCTTCCAGCCCTGGTCGGGCAGGACCGCCCCGGCGGGCCGCAGGTGGGTCCAGAAGCCCTTGGGCGTCCGGACCCAGCCGGGCGGCGCGGACCTGGTCGCCACCCGCAGCGGCGCGTCACCGCGCTGCCAGCGGTCCGGGGTCTCGAAGAACACCCGGTCCGCGAAGCAGTAGACCTGACGAGCGGCAGCAGTCATGGCAAGAACTCCGAAGTCCACCGTTGTGGTTGAGCGGATCAATCTCCTCGGGGGCGCACGGGGGCATCCGGTGAATTCTTTCCCGGCATTTCGCCTCACTGGCCCGACAACTCACATCCTGCCCGCCACGAGTATGGGCGGTCAACCTTCCGAAGCTTTATCCGGCCGCTTTCCCGGAAAATTCGGAGAGTTTCCGCAGCAGTTCTTCGACGTCGCGCAGGGCGGTGGTGAGCGGAGCTGCTCCGCGCGCGTCGGAACGGCCGGTGGTGGCGCTCCTGGCCTGCCTGGTCGCCGAGACGACGACGTTGGGGCGCCGGGCCAGCAGGTCCAGGTTCGCCCGGTACACGGGGTTGTCCTCCAGGCCCGGCGGCAGCGACGGCGCGATGGCGATGGGGGCGGAGGAGGCGTGCAGCACCAGCAGGCTGGGCGTGTCGGCCAGGCCCAGCGCGGCGCGGGCCACGTAGTGCGCGGACGCCGGGTGCACGATGATCGCGTCCGCCCACTCGGCCAGGTCCACGTGCAGCGCCCTGGGCGGCGCCCCGGCGGGCCACTCGTCCAGGTGCGCCTCGTGACCGGTCAGCGCGCTCATGGCCTGCTCGGTGGTGAAGCGCAGGGCGCTCCTGGTCAGCACGGAGCGGACGACGAGGTCGGGGTAGGCGCCGCGCAGCCAGGTGACCCA
>NZ_JBQGCX010000307.1:0-2792 GCF_052038725.1 Actinosynnema sp. | reverse complement strand
TGTCCGCCATCCAGACAGCCGTCCGGGACACCTACCAGCGGCTCTCCACCAAGCCCCAGGACTGGGTTCGCCTCGCCCGGCTCCGCCCCGAGCTGCCCGGCAGCCGCGACGAGCAGGACGCGGTTCTGTGCGAGTTGCTGCGCGGCGGCCAGATCCACCTGGCCCCCGACTCCAATCGCAAGGTCCTCACAGACGCCGACCACACCGCCGCGATCCGGATCGGCGACGAGGACAAGCACCTGCTCGCGATCGACGCCGACTAGCGCCCCTCCCGTCCCCGTGCACGCGGGGGAGCCCCGCTCTGGGGACCGCTACTGGAAGGAGCTCTACGTGGAGCAGCCCGACAACACCACGACCACCTCGTGCGGCCACCCACGTGACCTGCACGACCGCACCGGCTGCACCGAGGTCACCGGCAGCCACCCCAGCGACACCGACCCGTGGGCGCACGAGGCGGTCACCTGCACGTGCCAGCGCACCCCGGTCGACCTGGACCGCGACACCTGCTGACCCAGCCGCTCGTCCCCGCGTTGCGGGGGAGGCCCTCCGATCCCGAGGGCGCCAGCAACCCGCCCCCGAGGAGAACACCGTGCTGAACACGTCCGACATCCAGAAGATCACCAAGGCCGTCAAGGACCAGGCGGCGCGAGACGAGCAGGCCTACCAGTTCGGCCTGACCTACGTCACCGGCGAGCGGATCGACACCGCCCTCAACAAGGAGATCCACGGCCCGGCCTGGGGCAGCCCGTGCGAGGACCGCGAGGACGCCCGCAACCAGATCGGCGACTACATCGGCGAGGGCCCGATGGCCGTGGTCGAGGTCGCCACCGGCAAGTGCTGGTCCGCCAAGGACTTCTCCTGACCTACCTCACGCCCCGCGGGCGCGGGGGCGGCCCCACCGGGGCACGTGATCTTCCATCCCAGCCAGGTCGGACAGGGGAAACCGGGCAGTACCGAGACCGAGGGCCAGCGGCCCACCATCAGCTAAACCGCCGAAATGGTGGTGATCGGCCTCGACCAGCAGGACACCCCGTGCCTGCTGCTGATCCGCCGCGCCGACGACAGCGACGCCTATCCCGGCTGCTGGGCGCTGCCCGGCGGCTACGTCGAGCGGCACGAGACCAGCCGGGCCGCCGCGGTGCGCGAGCTGGCCGAGGAGACCGGCCTCAACCTCGACCTGCGCGAGGACGCCGCGCTGCGCCTGGTCGGTGTCTACGACCAGGTCGGCCGCGACCCGCGAGGCCGGGTCGTCACCGCCGCGTATGCGGTCGTGCTGCCCGACTGCCCGTCGGTGCGCGGCGCCGACGACGCGGCCGAGGCCCGCTGGTTCACCAGGCCCGAGTTCGTCAGCGCCGGGCTGGACTGGGCGTTCGACCACGAGCAGATCGTGCGCGACGCCGACGCGCTGCTCCGCCCGCTGCACGTGCGTGGCCCGCTGGAGGCGTCGTGAACACCGTGCAGGCCATCGCCACCCAACTCGTCACGGTCGCGGGCACCCTGCTGGCCGTGCGCGCCACCGGCCGCGTGCAGGACCGCCGCACCCGCCGCGAGGAGCGCATGTCGGCGTTCACCGCGCTGCACGGGGCGCTGGAGGACTACCGGCGCTGCATGTTCGTGCTGGTGTCCCTGCGGCTGGTGCGGGCCGCACTCGACCGCGGCGAGGACCCGGCCGTCGTGCGCGCCGAGCTGGACGCCGTGGGCGTCCGGGTGGACCACCTCGACCCCACCGCCGAGCAGATCGCGGAGGCGCGGGCCGCCTCGCACGCCGCCCGGTCGGCGCTCTCGGGGCCGCAGGCCCGGTTGATCATGCTGTCGTCGTACGCCGTGCGCATGGAGATCAAGGACGCCGTGGGTGCCTGCAAGGACCTTCGCGAGGCCCGGTCCTTCTCCGCTCTCCAGGACGGGCGCCGCTATGCGAAGACCGCCGGTGAGCACCTGCTCCTGGTCGGGGCGGGGGACCTGTGAACGACGAGATCGAGGCCCTGGCCGACGCCGTCGGCGTCCTGCGCCGCGACTGACCGAGGAGCACTCCCATGACCATGATGATCAATCCCCCCGCGACCGCGGTCGTGCTCGCCTACGACCGGCACCAGCGCCTGCACGTCCTGCTGATCACGGACGAGCCGGGGCAGGGATGGCGGCTGCCCGGTGACAAGCCCGGCGGCGGCGAGCTGGATGTCCAGCCGCTGTCCCACCTGACCGATCGGCTGCGCGAGACCACCGGCCTGCACCTGTCCTACAGCAGCGCCGACCGCCTCAACCCGGTCCTGCTGCGCGGCCCGGAGTCCGACGCCCTGTCGTGGAGCGTGCTCGACCGGGGCGCGCTGCCCGAACTGGCCCCCGCCGAGGGCGGGCACGCCGAGTGGTTCCCGCTGGACCGGCTGCCCGCCTGGCACCCCGAGTACCCCGGCGACCCCGACCTGCTGGACGAGGCGCTCACGGTGGCAGGGCTGAAGTCCTCGGCCCACGTCTGCACCCCGTCCTGCGCCCCATCGCTCAAGAGCAGGGCCGCCACCGCGCTGCGGTGGGCCGGGCGCGAGGTGACCGGGTTCCTGGACGTGCTCCTGCTCGGGATGGCGGCCTACGTCTGCGGGCAGGCCGCTTGGCACGCCCTCGTCGTGCCGACCTACGCCCTCGACGGGCAGCTGATCGTCAAGGGCCTTGTCGGCGCTTGGCTGTTCCTGCGGCTGCGCCGCCTCTAACCCGCCCCATCCGGCCCGGCGCCTCGTGCGCCGGGCCCACCGCCCAGAGAGGACACCCCCGTGGACACCGCGCCCCCGCCGACGCCCGAG
>NZ_JBQGCX010000306.1:0-1557 GCF_052038725.1 Actinosynnema sp. | reverse complement strand
CGAGCGGCGGGCCGTGCGGGAGCGGGCGGTGCAGGACCTGGACCGGTTGCGCCAGGTCAGGGACGCCGCGGCAGGCCGCGGGGCGCGGCTGCTGGACGAGGCCGGGCTGGCGGACGTGCCGCCGGTGCGGTGGCAGCGGCGGCGCGAGGTGCTGGAGCGGGCCCGCGAGGAGCACCGGCGGGCCGAGGCGCAACGGTCGGCGGCCTCGGTGCTGGGGCGGCGGTGCGCGGAGTTCGCGGACGAGCTGGCGCGGGTCGCGGCCCGGCACGGGGCGCCTGCCGGGGCGGGCGCGGCCGAGGAGCTGGCCGAGCGGCTGGCCGAGGCGCGCGACGGGGCGGCTCGGGTGCGCGGGCTGGACGAGCGGGTGGATCGGCTGGCGAGGCGGGTGGCGGAGGGCGGGACCGAGCGGGAGCGGTTGACCGCGCTGCTGGACGGGCTGCGGGCCGTGCACGACGACGACCTCGACGCCGCCGCCGCGCGCGGGCGCGAGCTGGTGGAGCTGGCCGAGGCCGACCGGGAGCACCGGGCGGTGATCTCGGCGGCTCTGCCCGACGTGGACGTGGACGACGTGGTGGACGAGGTCGCGGCCACCGACGACGACGCGCTGGCGCTGGCGGCGCGGGCGGCCTAGGAGCGCTACGACGAGGCGGTCTCCCGGCACCAGGAGGTGCGGGACCGGCTGGCCGAGACGCGGGTCGGGCACCAGGAGCTGCTGGCCCGGCCGGGCGCGGCGGAGCTGCACGCGCGGGCCGGGGAGCGGTTGGCCGAGGTCGCGGACCGGGTCGAGGACTACCTGGTGGTGGAGGTGCAGCGGCGGTTGCTGCGGCGGGAGCTGGAGGCGTACGAGCGCAAGCACGCGTCGCCGCTGCTGGAGGCCGCCGGGCGGTTGCTGGAGCGGCTGACCGAGGGGCGGTACGTCGCGCTGCGCACGCACCAGGACCGGTCGGCGGCGCTGGCGGTGGTGGGGGCGGACGAGCGGGAGCGGTCGCCGCAGGAGCTGTCGGAGGGGACCGCCGACCAGGTGTTCCTGGCGCTGCGGCTGGCGGGGATCGCGTCGTTGCAGCGGGAGCGGGCGGCGCGGGGGCTGCCGGTGCTGCCGGTGGTGCTGGACGACGTGCTGATGACGTTCGACGACGCGCGGGCCGGGGCGGCGCTGCGGGTGATGGCCGGGTTGGCGCGGGAGTGGCAGGTGATCGTGCTGAGCCACCACGGGCACCTGCGGGACGTCGCCGCGTCGCTGGGCGAGGGGGTGTCGGTGGCGACGCTGTCGTCGGCCCCGGAGCTGGAGGTGGCGCGCAGCGCCGAGGAGGTGCGGGACGCGGTGCGGCAGGCCGCGCCCGTGGCGGTGGGGGCCGCGCGGGCGGCGGCGCCGAGGGCGGCGAACCTGGCGGCGGTGCGCGAGTGGGCGCGGGCGAACGGGCGGCAGGTCGCGGACCGGGGGCGGATCCCGGCCGACGTGGTGGAGGCCTACGAGCTGGCGCACCGGTAGGGGGCGGCGGCCGGGGGCGGGGGTGGGGCGGGGGCCCGGCCGGGGGGGGGGCGGGGGGCCGGCGCACC
>NZ_JBQGCX010000305.1:0-2229 GCF_052038725.1 Actinosynnema sp. | reverse complement strand
GCGGTCGGTGCCGACGACCTCGTGCGCGCGGTCGGCGGGGAGCAGCGCGCCGGGCACCGGTGCCGCAGGGCGACACCAGTCGTACGGGACGCGCGGGTGGGCGCCACCCCGACTCGCCGGGCGGGGGGGCGAAACGACCGCAGGGCCCGCGCCGGAGCGCGGGCCCTGCGGTGACGAGGGGCGAGGAGAGCGGGAGGACTAGATCAGGGAGTCCCCTGGGGGACGAGGAGGAAGCCTTCCCATGGCCTCGCTGACTCCAGCTTAGCGATCGGCTCACTCCGGGAGCAAGCGGTTCAGGTTCTCCCGCGTGATGACGACCGCCTCGTCCGGCAAGCCCTCCGGGCGGTCCAGGCCGACGTACAGCGGCGGGACGTCGGACGCGGGCGGCTCGCCGGTCCACGGCAGGACCTGGGAACCCTTGGCGCGCAGCAGGTCCAGCAGGTGGGCGATGGTCAGGCAGCGCCGTTCCGCCAGCGACCGGGCCACCCTCCGCGCGAGGTCGCCGGTGGTCTCCACACTGGCGAACAGCGCGGTGCTGCCCAGGTGGAGGTGCGTCCACACCGCCACCCAGCCCTCGCCGTCGCGCACGAACACGGCGGGCACGGCGGACGGCAGCGGGTCGCGCAGGTCGGAGCGGGTGCGGACGGTGCGCGGTTCGAACGGGGCCCCGGACTGGACGCGGTCGCGCTGCATCCAGCCGAACAGCGCCTCCTCGGCCCGGTCGAAGCTCTCGCCGGAGTAGCGGTGCAGCTGGGGCACCACGCAGTGCGCGTCCAGGCCCGCGAGGGGCAGGTCGATGAACTCGGTGGCGCCCTCCGGGGCGTTCGTCACGTCGCCGGAGTAGACCGCGCCGCCCTCACCGCGGTGGTTCGTCCACGACACGTGGCCCCGGTACCCGAAGTCCTCGTCCAGCAGCAGCGCGGACAGGTCGTAGTCGGTGGGCTCCGCGCGCTGCCTCCAGTGCGCGAACAGGCGCAGCACCTCGCCGTCGGCGAGGTCGAGCCTGGTGCGCGAACCCCTGGGCAGCACGGCGAAGCCGTCCTGGGTCGCCTTCCCGGACAGGGGCAGGGCGACGTCCAGCACGTCCGGGTCGAACAGCACCACGGGGTGGTCGGGCAGGCGGCGGGTGATCTCCCCGTCGAGCAGGGCGACCACCTCGGCCAGCAGGGGTTCGGGCAGGGGCGGGCGGGTGTCGGGGGCGAACCAGGCGGTGCGGTTGCGGGTGGCGAACAGGCGGGCGGGCGCGGGGGTCGCGCGGGTGGACAGGTGGTCGCGCAGCGAGCAGAGGACCCGGCCGGACACGTCGCCGATCCGGCGCCGCAGCGCGGAGAGCACCGAGTCCACTTCGGACTGCTCCGGGACCGCGAGGCGCAGCAGGCGGTCCAGGGAGCGGGCCAGCGCGCCGGGGGACGACGCGAGGAGCGCCGCCGCGCGCGCCGGGCCCTCGGTGGCCAGCGCGCGTTCGACGCGGGACGCCAGGCCGGGCGCGGCGCGCTCCCCGCGTGCCACGGCGAAGACCTCGGCGGCGTGCGGGAGGGTCGGGTGCTCGTGCGGGTGCAGGCGTTCGCCGAGGCGCTTCCACGGTTCGGCGAGCGCGGCGACGTCGGTCAGCTTCGCCGGATCGGCCGCCACGCGGTCCAGCGCGGTCAGCAGGAGTCGGCGTTCGGGGCGGCGGAACGAGCGGAACCTGGTCGGCTTGGCCAGGGTCACGTCGCCGCCGCTGGCGCGGCAGGCCAGGCGCAGCACGTCCTTCGTGGTGTCCACGTCCGGGGCCAGCCCCGCAGCCAGGCGCGCGGCGTTGAGGACGGCGCGGTTCTCGCGCACCGGGACCCGCTCGGTGTGCGGGCCGTCGAGGTGCGCCCCGGCCAGCTCGGCGAGCAGCTCCAGGTCGCCCGCGGTCAGCGGGGTGGGAATGCCCGCGAGGTCGAGGTAGAGGGCGGCGAGCTCCTCGGCCGCCGTGAGTCCCAGGTGGACGGTGGTGACTCGGTCCCGCACGGAGGGGACGAACGCGTCGTGCGCGGCCAGGACGTCCGCGTGGGTGTGCCGCGGGACGCCGTAACCGGGCAGGGCGAGCAGGTTCAGCGGACCGGGCTCGGGCGGGCCCTGGGTGGTGACCAGCTCGGCGAGGCGCTCCAGCCAGAAGTCCACGGTGTCCGGGACGCCCTCGGGGAAGTCGCGGAAGTACGGGGTGTGCCGGACGTGGTCGGCGACCAGCTCGCGCAGCGCGGC
>NZ_JBQGCX010000304.1:0-1535 GCF_052038725.1 Actinosynnema sp. | reverse complement strand
GTCCCCGCAGCCGGGCGGGCGGGGGCCCGGCGGGTGCCCGGCTCGGCGTCCAGCGGCATCGGCACGTCCAGGCGCCCGCCCCCGAACACCGCCCGCGCGTAGGCCGCGGCCGTCTCCAGCGGGGGGATCTCGCGGTTGCCGCGCACCAGCGCCTCCACCGCCGCCACCGAGCGCTCGGCGAGCAGCCGGTCCCCGGCGCGGCGGGCCAGCGCCACCAGCCACGCGGGCCGGGTGAGGTCCTCGATGAAGCACGCCGACCGGGTGCCGAGCCGGTCCCACGAGGCGTGCGCCAGCTCGGCCGCCGCCCGCGCCCCCTGGCCCGCGGCGACCAGCGCGATCTCGGCGAACGCCGCCCGCGCCACCGAGTCGGGCAGCACGTAGTGGGTGCGCAGCCCGTCGAAGGACGCCAGCGACCCGGCCGCCGCGTCCAGCTCGCCCAGCGCCAGGTGCGCGGCGGCGGTCACCGAGAGTGCGAGCTTGACCGCCACCCGCGTCCCGCGCTCCTCGGCCACCCGCAGCGTCTCCCGCGCGCGGCGCAGCGCCCGCTCGTACTGCCCGGATTGCAGGCACAGCGGCGTGCTCAGCCCCTCCACCAGCGACTCGAACGCGTGCAGTCCGTAGTTGTCGACCAGGTCGCGCATTTCGGAGATGGTTCGGCGCGCTTGCTGGGAAACGTGGATGTCGGTCAACTTCTTCGCCATCATCATGTTCGTGTACAGGCGCCACACGGGCGCTTCGTCGCGTGCCTGGTGGACCGCCGACTGGTTCAGCAGCAATCCCTTGAACAGGCTCCCCGAATGCCAGTGGTCGGCCGACTCCAAGGATGTGCAGATCACCTTCAGGGCACCGTGCGCGGGCTGCTCTCGATTGATTGCCGCGGCGCTGCGGGATGCCGCTCTCTGGTCTTCCAGCGAGATCAGCAGTAATTGGAAGGCCAGCACCTCGCTGTAGGCGCGCTGCGTGGTGTCCAGTTCGCCCAGGGCGGCGTTGACGGAGGACAGGGTGGCTTCGAGATCTCCCCGGATGAACGCGAGGTTGGCCTCGTTGAGCTGCTGCGCGGTTTCCTTGCGGATGATGTCGGTGTGGCTCGCGGCGATCAGGTAGAGCACGTCGCTGATCGAGGAAGGCGTAGAAGGAATCGACCCGCTCGACGTGGTCTCGCTATCCGCAGACCGGGTCGCTTCTCTATTCGGCCCTTTCACGCGAGAACTCCTAGGTCGTGAACCGGGGTGAATGCTCGCCGGTCAGTAAAGCACAGGGGGTAGCGGGCGTCATGTGAACTCCGATGGGGTGTTTTTGGCGCTGGCGAGATATCGCCGTGACGTGCTATGGCGGGAGCGGATGTCGACTCCTCGGACAAGTGCCGCGGATACCGAGCGCGCCTCGCGATACTATTACGCTCCGTCTGGAATTGATTCGGAGCCGAATTCGGTCCTCAGGGGGATGTCCTGCCCAGCGCCCGCGTCCGGGGGGCGGTACGGCGACGCGCCGCGCGGGCGCGCGAAGCGCCGCGCGGTCCGTCCGCGCGCGGAGCG
>NZ_JBQGCX010000303.1:0-1897 GCF_052038725.1 Actinosynnema sp. | reverse complement strand
CGAGGTGGGTCCGACCGGGCCGCCTGCCGGTCGAGCGCGGGACTAGTTCACGCAGCGGATGCCGCCCGCGTTGATCTCCGCGCCGGTCTGGTCCTCCTGGGGCGCCTGCTGGGTGCGGAAGCCGCCGTCCAAGGCGAGCAGACGCTGTCCGAGCAGGTTGGCCACGCCGGGACCGTCGTAGCTGGACCCGACCACCACGCGCGCCGTGCCCGCCGCGATCGTGGCGTCCTCCTTGATCTCCACGTCCCCGAGCGCGTCGGCGACGGCCTGCGCCCCCGCCTCGCCGCCCTTGCCGTAGAGCACCGCGGAGGCGACCTGGTCGGCGTCGGCGTTGTCCGCGTCGCCCGCGACGAACTTCAGCGCCACCAGCTCCTGCAGCACCCTGGACGCCAGGCCGGGGATGCCGGAGGCGTTGCGGACCTCGACGGTCACCGTCGCCGGGTCCACGGCGGCCTTGTTCTTCTCCTCCTCGGACTTGGCGAAGTCCTTGAAGAACTTCTTCACCTGGGAGGGGACGACCTCGACCGCCATGCCGTCGCTGTCGGTCATCAGCTCGGGGTTGCCGGTCGGGATGGTCTTGAACTCCATGCTGCCGCCGGTCAGGCCCTTCATCTGGGTCGCGAACCTGAGCACGTCCCAGCCCTCGTCGAGGGTGATGGACTTGGACAGCGCGTCGATCAGGTCGCCCAGCTTGCCGGGGTCGGTCAGCGTGCCCGCGGAGAGCACCTTGTTCGCCAGGCCCGCCATGAACACCTGCTGGCGCACGACCCGGTCCAGGTCGCCGCGCAGCAGGCCGTAGCGCTGCCGCACGAACGAGAGCGCCTCGCGGCCCTGGATGGTCTGGTTGCCCTTCTTGAAGTTCGCCCCCGAGAGGTCGTCCTGGACGGCGTTGTTGAGGCACACGTCCACGCCGCCGACGGCCTTGGTGATCTCGTAGAAGCCGACCAGGTTGACCTCGGCGTAGTGGTCGATCTTGACGCCGGACAGGTTCTCGATCGTGCTGATCAGGCTCTTGCTGCCCGCCTGCCTGGCCTTGAGCTCCAGGGCGGTGCCGGACTCGCCCTTGCCCCCGAGCTCCTCCAGCGCGGCGGTCTTGCCGTAGCCGTACGCCGAGTTGATCTTGTGCTTGCCGTAGCCGCCGGGGATGTCCACGTAGGAGTCGCGCGGGAACGACACCGCGACCGCCTTGCCGCTGTCGTTCGGGATGTGCAGCAGGATCAGCGTGTCGGTGTTCAGCCCGCCGTCCTCCGAGCCGCCCGCCTGCAGCTCGTTCAGGATCTCCTGCGGCAGCGGGTTGCCCTTGGAATCGGTGCGGCTGTCCATGCCGACCATCAGGATGTCGATCGACCCGTCCTGCGGCTTCTCGCCGCCGGCGTCCGCGCTGATCACGTCCGTGGTGGCGATGTTGTCCGTCAGGGCGTTCAGGTTCTTGTAGCCGTAGCCGGTCGCGAGCAGCACCGCGGTCGAGACCAGCGCCAGCGCCGTGCGCCCGGCCAGCTTCACCCTGGACGGCGGGGGCGTGCGCTGCGCGGGCCGCCTCGCGGGCGCGGGCCTCGGCGGGACGGTCCTCGGCCGGGGCGACCTCGGCGGGGCGCTCTCGGCGTCGTCCTCGGCGTCCACGACGACGCCCTTGACCACCCGGCCGCGCCGCGCCGGCCGGACCGGCCGGTCCTCCTCGCCGGGGCGCGCGCCGCTCCTGGGCCGCGACAGCTCCTCGGCCTCCGCCGCGCGCGCGGCGCGGGCCGCGCGCCTGCGCTCCACCGCCTCGTCGCGCGCACGGTCCAGCGCGGGCCCGCCTGCCAGGCCCTCGTTGCGCGCCCGCTCGCTGCGCATCGCCCGCGCGGGCGTGGTCCGCTCCGTGGGCGCGTGCCCGTTCGCCTCGCGTCGCACGGGCTTG
>NZ_JBQGCX010000302.1:0-2615 GCF_052038725.1 Actinosynnema sp. | reverse complement strand
CCGACAGCCGTTCCAGCAGCACCAGCGCGACGCCCTCGGCGGGGTGGTCGCCCCGCTGCGGGTCGGTGCGGGGCTCCGCGCCGGTGAGGACGGTGGCGCCGCCCGCGAACGCGAGCGCGCACTCGTCCTGCCGCAGCGACTGGCAGGCCAGGTGCAGCGCGGTGAGCGACGCGGAGCAGGGGGTGTCGACGGCGAGCGCGGGGCCTTCGAGCCCGTAGGCGTGGGAGATCCGGCCGGGCAGGGCGCCCGCGCGGTCGCCGCCCGCGCCGAGGAACACGCCGGTGCGGCTGCCGCGCAGGGCGTCCGGGGTGACGCCTGCGTTCTCCAGGACCTCCCAGGAGGTCTCCAGCAGGAGCCTGCCCCTGGGGTCCAGGCGGGCGGATTCCTCCGTGGTGAAGCCGAAGAAGGCGGCGTCGAAGCCGTCCACATCGGACAGCAGACCCGCGGTGGCCCCGGCGGGCAGGGCTGCGGCGCGGTCGGCGGGCACGGGCGCGGTGGCGTCGCGCCCCTGGGTGAGGAGTCGCCACAGGTCGTCGGGGGAGGCGACGTCGCCGGGGAGGCGGCAGGCCATGCCGACGACGGCGATCGGCTCGTCGGCGGGGGTGGCCGGTCCCGGCTCGGGGTCGTCGGCGGCGAAGCGGTGGTGCGCGCGCTGGAACGGGTAGGTGGGCAGGTCGACGTGCCGCGTCCCGGTGAGCGCGGGCCAGGTCACCTCGACGCCGGACACGTGCGCCCGCGCCAGCGAGCGCAGGAACCGGCGCGTCCCGCCGTCGTCGCGGCGCAGGGTTCCCAGGACGGCGGCGCGGTCCCCGGCGAGCTCGGCCATCGTGGTGGTCAGGACCGGGTGCGGGCTGATCTCGATCAGCGCCGCGTGGTCGGGCAGGTCGCGGACGGCGTCCTCGAACGCGTCGGCGGTGGCGGTCGGGCGGAACGGGGTGGTGGTGGGCGCGGGGTGGACGTCGACGGGTTCGCTGCGGACCCGGCTCAGGTCGGCGACGAGCGCCGCCGCGTCGGCCAGGCTCAGCGCCCCGGCGACGTGGGCCGCCGCGATCGCGCCCTCGGCGTGGCCGAGCACCGCGGCCGGTTCGACGCCGTGCGCGCGCCACAGCGCGGCCAGCGACACCAGGTCGGTGAACAGCGCGGGGCGCGCCACGTCGACCCGGTCCGGGGGTGGCGCGCCGTCCGCGCCGCGCAGCACGTCGAGCACGGGGAAGTCCACGTGCGGTTCGAGCGCGGCGGCGCACTCGGCGGCGGCGGTGGCGAAGGCGGGCGCGGTGTCCAGGAGCTCTTGGGCCATGCCCGGCCACTCGCAGCCGTGACCGGGGAGCACGAACACCACCCGGCGGCCGGGAACCGCGACACCCCGGATCACGTCACCACCAGGCGCGTCACCGCTGTTCGTGGCGCTGCTGTCCGCGTCACCGCCAGCCGCGTCGACACCAGCCAGGGCGCGCAGGAGTTCGGCGTTGTCCCGGCCCACCACCACGGCCCGGTGCGCGAACGCGGTCCGGCGCGCGAGGGCGGCGGCGACCTCGGCGGGGCTGTGGGAGGTGTCGGCGAGGTGGGCGCGCAGTCGCCCGGTCGCCTGGCGCAGCGCTTCGGCGGTCCTGGCCGAGAGCGGCCAGGCCACGGGACCGACCTCGGTCACCACCGGCTCGGGCGTGGGCTCGGGCGCTTCGAGGACCACGTGGGCGTTGCCGCCGCCGAACGCGGACACCCCGACCCGGCGCGGCAGCTCCCCGCTCCGCACCGCCAGCAGCGCCTCGATCACCCCGGCGCCGCCCGGAGCGGTCCGGACCTGGTCGGCGGACAGCCCGGCGTCGTGCAGCGCGGCGCGGACGACGTGCTGCCGCGCGGTCCCGTCGGACCCGCCGTCCGAGTTGACCGCGCTGCCCCGCACGACACAGCGCACCGGGTGGCCGTGCCGCCGGGCGTCGGAGAGCCGCTCCAGGAGCAGCACGCCCTCCGCGCCGCCCACCAGCGCGAGCGGGCACTCGCCGCGCCGCAGCGCCCGCACCGCGAGGTGCAGGGCCACCAGCGGCGCGGAGCACCCGGTGTCCACGGTCAGCGCGGGACCGCCGAGGCCGAGCACGCGGGCGACCAGGCCGGACAGGGCGGTGGGGTCCGGGGACGAAGCCCCCGTGCTCGCGCCGACGAACACGCCGGTGTCACCGCCCGCGAGCGAGCCCGGCCTGATCCCGGCGTGCTCGAAGGCCTCCCAGGAGGTCTCCAGCAGCAGGCGTCGCGCCGGGTCCACCCGGTGCGCCGGGACGTCGAAGAAGTCGGCGTCGAACAAGCCGGCGTCGAAGAAGTCCACTTCGGACTGCGGGTCGCCGGGGAGGCGGTGGCCGAAGCCGACGACCGCGACGGGTTCGCGGTCGCGCCCCTCCGCCCGGTCCAGGCGGGCGCGCAGCTCGCGGGCGTCGGAGGTGACGCGCCTGAGGTAGGCGCGCAGCCGGTCCTCGTTGCCCATGCGGGTTGGCCCTTTCAGCTGATCAGCGGACGGTGGTGGTGCGGGGTCGGTCAGCGGAGGCCGAAGCCCCGGTCGATCAGGGCGAACAGCTGCTCGTCGTCCAGGTCCTCGAGGTCTGGGTCGGGTGGCGGGCACCCAGCTT